>CAYXVP010000055.1:7374-9624 GCA_964468305.1 uncultured Anaerolinea sp.
GGGTAGCAAGGGCCGGCCTTGAACGACGGAGGAGTCACGTGGCCGGCGGGTCCGGGGATGACTCCGGAAGGTGGCGCCACGGGTGGGAGCGGTCGCCGGGCGGGATCGGGATCGACTGGCCGTCGACGACGGCAACGCTCCCCTCGTCGTCGCCGGCGCCGGCGTCGCGGGGCGGGACGGCAGCCGGGGTCATGCTGCTCGGCACGCTCGAGGGAGGCTGAGGCAGGCTTGAAGCCGGCACGGCGTCGTGGTCGTACGGACCCGCGAGCGTCTCGAGCGCGTGTCCGAGCGTGGGTTCGAGCGCCGCGAGCGACTCGACCGCGGCCTTCGGACTGCCGGGCACGTTGACCACGAGGCTGCGCCCAATGACGCCCACGACGCCGCGCGAGAGGTCGGCCATCGGGGTGGTCGCGCGGCCGGCGGCGCGCATCGCCTCCGCCAGCCCCGGCACGTCGTAGTCGATCACGGCGTGCGTGGCCTGGGGCGTGACGTCGCGCGGCGTCAAGCCGGTGCCCCCGGTGCTGATCACGAGCACGTGCTCCCGGGCGCCTTCGTGCAGCGCGGCCTCGATGAGCGGCCGCTCGTCGGCGACCGCCCGCCGATCGACCCGGAAGCCGAGCATCGCCAGCCGGTCGCCGAGGGCGATTCCCGATTCATCCTGGCGCGTGCCCGCGGCGACCCCGTCGCTCACGGTCAGTACCAGCGCTCGTGCCCCGGACGGAATGTCCCCGCTCACCCTGGCCTCGGGTCAGGGCTTCTTGCGGATCCGCCCGGCGACGCGCTCGCCGGGGCGGCGTGCACGGCCGGCGCCACGGGATCCATTGCCGGCACCGCTCGATTCGGCAGTGCGATGCCACTCGCCGCTGCGGCCGCCGGACTTCGAGACCAGGTGGACCGAGCGGATTTCGACGCCGCGCTCCGCGCTCTTGACCATGTCGTAGGCGGTCAGGGCAGCCACGGACGCGGCCGTCAATGCCTCCATCTCGACGCCGGTCGGTCCGGTCGTCGCGGCCTCGGCACGGACGCGCAGACCGCCCGCTGCACGATCCGGCGTAACCGTGACGAGGAGATCGGTGAGCGCCAGCGGGTGGCACAGCGGGATCAGGTCCGACGTCCGCTTGCCGCCCATCACCCCGGCAAGCTCGGCCGTGGCGAGGACGTCGCCCTTCGCCGCGCGACCATCGATGACGAGGCTCAGCGTCTCGGGCGAGAGCGCAACGAAGGCCTCGGCAACGGCGCGGCGGGCCGTCGCCGGCTTCGCGCTGACGTCGACCATGCGCGGTCGGCCCGTCCGGTCGACGTGGCTGAGGCGGCGACGCTCGGCGCGTGGGGCAGGGCCACGGTCCATGTCGGTGCCAATGATGCGGCACTGGCAGGCCGCGCGGCGCTACGCGGCTACGCGGGGTCGAGCCACCACAGGGCGACGCGTGTGCCGGCCGCGCTGATCTCGACGTCCTCGGGAACGACGGCGAGACCCTCGGCCGAGGCGAGCGCCGAAAGGACGTGGCTCGCCTGCCCGGCCGGCCCCTTCGACAGATGGAGCAGCACGCGACCCGCCTCGTCGCGACGCGGCGCGCCATCCGAGTCTCGCTCGGCCGTCACCCGGAGAAAGGCGCGCCGACCCGGAGCCGTCCGGACCTCGTCGAGGAGCACCGCTCGATCGACCGGCCGGAACAGGTGGGCCCGCCCGGTCAGCGCCCGGATCGCGGGGCGCACGAACAGCTCGAACGTGACGAAGCTCGACACCGGGTTCCCGGGCAGCCCGAACAGCAGGGCGCGCCCGCCCTTCGGGCGCGGCGCAGTGCCAAACGCGAACGGCTTGCCCGGCTGCACGGCAACGCGCCAGAGGCCGACCTCGCCGATTGCCTCGAAGGCGAGCTTCACGACGTCATACGGCCCAACCGACACGCCACCCGCCACGACGATCGCGTCGGCGCCCTGGGCGAGCGCGGACCGGAGCCGGCCGACGACATCGGCCTCGTCATCGACCGCGATCCCGAGGTCAATGGCGATTGCGCCGGCCGTCTCGACGAGGGCTCGCAGGCCCGGGCCGTTCGCGTCGGGAATGCCCGCCGCGCCCAGCTCCTCGCCGGCGGGCCGAACCTCATTTCCCGTGGCGAGAACGGCCACCCTTGGCTGGCGGCGAACGTGCACCGCGGCGACGCCGGCGCCCGCTGCGAGCGCGAACGCCGCCGCCCGCAGCGCCCTGCCGGCGGGTGAGAACCCCTCGCCCCCGTAGAGGACCCCCCC
>CAYXVP010000055.1:9634-10451 GCA_964468305.1 uncultured Anaerolinea sp.
CCGGCGTCAGCGCCGGGCCGGCGGTGAGACTCGCCTCGCCCTCGGAGAGATCACTACCCCGCCGGCGCACGTGGGCGCCCGGGCGGGATCTCGAGTGGACGAGGATCGCCGTGGGCACTGGCCCGCCGGCAGCCCGACCGCGAAGGCCGGCGACCCCTGCTGCATCGAGCGGTGTCGTGTCTTCGACCGGCACGATCGCATCGGCGCCGCTCGGAACCGGCGCGCCGGTCGCAATCCGAATCGCGCTCCCGTGCTCGACCGCGCGATCCGCCGCGCCGCCCGCCGGGACGTCGCCCGTAACGGCGAGCCGCACCGGCGAGTCCTCGCCCGCCGCCGAAACGTCGCTCGCGAGGATCGAATAGCCGTCCATCGCCGAGTTGTCCCAGGGCGGCAGGGTCACCGCGGCGGCGACGTCCCGAGCCAGGGCTCCCGCTAACCCCCGCCCGGGTTGCAGGATCTCCTCTGGGGGCGGGACCCGCACCCCCCCGATCGACCCCCGCGAGAAACAAGGCGGCGAGGCGGGGGTGCGCCGGAAGCTCGGCCATTCTCCGACCCCGCGGGGTGAGCCCGGTACCCGGACCAACCCCCTCCAGTGCTCCCAAACGAAAGAGAAGCTCCCGAGCGGCGGCCACGGACTCGGGGCGCGGTGGCTCGAGCCACGGGAGGCTTTCGGGGGACCGGATGCCCATCGCGACAAGCTCTAGGTAAAGCTGCGCCATGTCGGCGCGCCGGATCTCGGGGACCTCGAACGGCGGTCGCCCTTCGAAGTCCCCCCCCCCGTCGAGCCGGAAAACGCGGCCGGGCCCCGTCCTGCCGG
>CAYXVP010000056.1:0-10171 GCA_964468305.1 uncultured Anaerolinea sp.
CGAACCGTTCGGGCGCGCCGCCGCTGCGGGCGGTCGTCACGCCGGCGAGCAGCGCGCGGCGGGCCATCCCGGCCGCGCGGTAGCCGACGGTCAGGGCGGAGTCCCGGCGGAAGCCGGCGAAGCCGTCCTCGACCGTCGCGTCGATCGCGTAGTGGGCGTGACAGTCGATCAGGCCCGGCAGGAGGGTCGCACCCGATCCGTCGATCAGGGCGGCATCGGCCGGGCCACTGGCCACGGCGGCGCCGGTGGGCCCGATCGACGCGATTCGATCGCCGTCGACCACGACGTCCACGCCCGGTCGCGCCTCCGCCGACCGACCGTCGATCAGCCGCACGTTCCGGATGACGAGCGTCGCCATGGTTACGTGTACCTCGCCCGCGCGCCGTCCCCGCTGAGCTCGCCGCGCCGAACGAGATCGGCGACCTCGCGCAGGTCGGCGAGGTAGCGATCGACGTGGGGCTCATGGCCGGGTGATTGCATGAAGCGCAGCGCGGGGACCGGGTGCGTGTCGAGGAAGGTCAGCCAGCCGCGCGCCTTCATCCCCGCCTCGATGGCCGCCATGTCCAGGGTCGTCGACGTGATCGCGAAGACGGACATCGCCGGCTTGCCCATCACGTGCAGGCCCTCGATCGCCTCGACGCCCGCCCACCAGCGGCGCAGGTAGCCAATGGTCCGCCGGGCGCGATCGACGTAGCCGGCCTCGCCGAGGTAGGTCATCACTGCCCACGCCGAGGCGATCGAGCCACCCGGACGAGTGCCGGTCATGGACGGCGTGACGTACCAGTCGTCCGGCCGGGCTGGGCCGCCGAAGCGGAACGGCTGGTTGGCGAAGACGTCGCGGTCGCGCGACATCACGATCGAGGCACCCTTGGCGGTGTAGCCGAACTTGTGGAGGTCGGCCGAGATCGTCGTGACGCCGGGGACGCGGAAGTCCCAGAGCGGCACCGGATCGCCGAGCCGCTCGACGAACGGCAGGAAGAAGCCGCCGACGCAGGCGTCGACGTGGAACCCGATCCCCCGCTCCGCGGCCAGCGGCGCCAGCTCCGCGATCGGGTCGACCATGCCGAGGGTGAGGCTCGGCGCCGAGCCGACCAGCAGCACGGTCCGGTCGGTGATCGCCGAGCGATACGTTGCCGGGTCGATCAGGAGGTCGGGGCCGAGCGCGACGGGAACGAGCCGCAGCCCGAAGTAGTGCGCGCCCTTGGTGAACGCCGGGTGCGCGGACTCCGGCACGACCATCTCCGGCGCCGTGATCTCCGGGTGGAGGAGGCGGGCGCGATCACGGGCCGACTTGACGCCCATGAGGATGCTCTCCGAGCCGCCCGACGTGATGCTACCGACGGCGTCGGGGCCGTGGAACAGCGAGGCGACGTAGTCGATCACCTCGCGCTCGAAGCGGGCGAGGCTCGGGAACAGGTCGGGCAGCAGGCCGTTGGTCGAGAAGAAGCGCAGGTACGCCTCCTTGGACACCTCGAGGACGTCCTCGCCGGCCGGGTAGTTCGTCCCGGCGGCCATGCCACCCAGCCAGTCCGCGTCGTCGGCGGCGGCGTCCTCCATGAGACGCCGAAGGCGCTCGCGGTCCGTGCCCTCGGCAGGCATCGCGCGCCTGGTCTCGATCGCAGTACCGGCCCGGGCTGTCACACCGCCATCCTCCCGCCTTGCGGACTCAATGTCGATTGTCGACAATCTGCCTCCCGGCCGTCGCCGTGCCCATCCCTCCCAACCTGGAGTCCAACCGTTCTGAAGGTCGTGCTCACGCTACCTCGTCCCATTCGGGAGATCGAGAACCTCTGGATCCCGCTCCCCGACGGCGATCGAATGGCCGCCCGAGTATGGCTGCCCGTCGACGCCGAGGCAGACCCGGTCCCGGCGGTCGTCGAGTACCACCCCTATCGCAAGCGCGACCTCACCGCGACCAACAACGAGCCGTTTCACGGCTACCTCGCCGGGCACGGCTACGCGGCGATCCGGCTCGAGATCCGCGGCTCGGGCGAGAGCGACGGGATCCTCCGCGACGAGTACCTGCCCCAGGAGCTCGACGATGGCTGCGCCGCAATCGCCTGGATCGCCGCGCAAAGGTGGTGCTCCGGTCAGGCCGGGATCATCGGGAACTCGTGGTCCGGTTTCAACGCGCTGCAGATTGCCGCGCTTCGCCCCCCCGCCCTGGGCGCGATCGTGACCTCGTGCTCGACGGACGACCGGTACGCCGACGACATGCACTACATGGGCGGCTGCCTCCTGACCGACACGCTCGACTGGGGTGCGTTGTTCCAGGCGCTGCTCGCGCTACCGCCGGATCCCGCGCTCGTCGGTGATCGCTGGCGGTCCATGTGGCAGGACCGGATCGACGCGCTCGGCACGCCACCGGTCGAGACCTGGCTGCGGCACCAGCGGCGTGACGCGTATTGGCGGCACGGGTCCGTGGGTGAGGACTTCGCCCGAATCGAGGTGCCCGTGCTCGCCGTCGGGGGCTGGCTCGACGGCTATCGCAACGCCATCCCCAGGCTCCTCGAGGGCCTGACCGTTCCGCGGCGTGCGATCATCGGGCCGTGGGCGCACGGCTATCCACACCTGGCGGCGCCGGGCCCGGGGATCGACTTCCTCGCCGAGGTCGTCCGCTGGTTCGACCATTGGCTCAAGGACGCGGACAACGGCGCAATGGAGGGCCCCGAGCTCCGCGCCTGGATCGCGGACGGGCTCCCGCCGGAACCGTTGTATGACGCGGCGCCCGGTCGATGGGTCGGCGAGGGCGCCTGGCCCTCCCCGCGAATCGCGTCTCGCCGCTGGCTGTTCGCAGAGCGTGCGCTCATCGATGACGGCAACGCGGATGCAGCGGCGCCTTCGACGGCGGAGGATGCGCCCGCGGCGGCGCTCGCGCCGCGCACGTGGGTCACGCCGCTCGAGACCGGGCTCGACGGTGGCGAGTGGTGCCCCTACGGCACAGGCGGCAAGGGGCCCGAGTTTCCGGGTGACCAGCGGCTCGACGACACGCGCTCGCTGCACTGGGACTCGGAGCCGCTCTTGGAGCGCCTCGAGATCCTCGGCGCGCCCGTGGTCGCGCTCGATGTCGCGGTCGACCGCCCGCAGGCCCAGCTCGCCGTTCGGTTGTGCGACGTGGCCCCGGACGGCGCGTCCACGCGGGTGTCGTTCGGGGTGCTGAACCTGACCCATCGGGGCGGGCACGAAACGCCGCGGCCGATGATTGCCGGCGAGCGGGCGCGGGTCAGGGTCCAGCTCAACGACACGGGCTATGCGTTCGCCCGGGGACATTTGCTCCGCGCGGCGGTGTCCAGCAGCTACTGGCCGATGGTCTGGCCGTCACCGGCGTCCGTGGAGCTGTCCGTCTTCGGCGGCTCGCTCGAGCTGCCGGTGCGACCGCCATCGAGCGCCGACGCCGAGCTGGCCAACCCCGGCGATCCGACCTGGGGCCCGGAGGCGCCGACGACTGTGCTGCGAGAAGGGGCGTGGTCGCGCACCACCACGACCGACCCGATGACGCACGAGACGACGGTCATCAACGTCGTCGACGGGCCGCTCGTGCGCCAGGATCGAACCGATCGCGCCCTCGCGCTGACCGGCTGGGATCGCAACCAGGTCGTCGCGCCCGACCCATTGTCCACCCGCGCCGCGAGCGAGCGCGCATTCGAGATCGTGCGCGACGGAACGACGATTCGCGTCGTCGCGGATCTCGCCCTGGCCAGCAGCGCCGACGCCTTTCAGCTCGACGTGGCGCTTGCGGGGACCGAGAACGGCGCGCCGGTGTTCAGCCGCGAGTGGCATTCGAGGGTCCCTCGAGATGGAGTCTGAGGTGAGGCAACCGAGACCTGGCCCGGTGGTCGTGATCCCCGAACCGATCCGGAGCATGGGCTGGAGCTACGACGTCGAGCGGTCGATGCTCGAGCCGCATGGCGTCCGGCTCGTCGTCCCGGCCCACGCCGCCGAAGCCGCGGAGGCCATGCGGACGGCCGACGTCGTCTTCACCTCGAGCCCGCTGACTGCCGACGACATCGCCAGGTTCGAGAACTGTGCCGGCATCGTCTGCTACAGCGTCGGGATGGACTACGTCGACGGCACGGCCGCGGCGGCGCGGGGAATCCCGGTCTGGAACTGCCCCACGGCCAACAACGAGGAGGTGTCGGATCACGCCGTGCTGCTGCTGCTCGCCGCGCAGCGGCAGCTGCTGCTGTTCGCGAACGCCGCGGTCCGGGGCGAGTGGGACGTCTACGAGTGGCCCCAGCTCTCGGAGTTCCATCGGCTCCGATCGCGGACCATCGGCATCATCGGCTTCGGGCGGATCGGCCATCTCGTGGCCCAGAAGCTCCACGGCTTCCGAGCGACGGTGATCGCCCACGACCCGTACGTTGCCGAGGCGCTCGACCCGGCGGTCGAGCTCGTCTCGCTGGACGAGCTGTGCGCTCGCTCGGACGTCGTCATCTCGTGCGCCGCGTTGACCGAGACGTCGCGTGGCCTCGTCAACGCCGAGGTCATCGCGAGGATGAAGCCGGGCGTGATCATCGTGAACGTCTCTCGCGGGGGCGTGATCGTGGAGTCAGCCCTTCGCGACGCCCTCGACTCCGGTCATGTTGCGCACGCCGCACTGGACGTGCGATCGCCCGAGCCGCCGGATCCCTCGACCGATCTGCTCACATCGCACCCGCGGGTGACCCTCACCCAGCACATCGCGGCGTCGTCGGTCGAGTCCGTCGTCGGCCTCCACATCGAGGCGGCCGAACAGATCCTCAGGTTGCTGCGCGAGACCGGTCGGCTGCCGAGCCCGGTGGCGGCGACCGAGCCCTAGAGCATCACGCCCGGTCGCTCCCCGACGGCGACGCCGCCGACGACGACCCAGCGCCCGTTGACCATGACCCGCTCGATACCGACGGGGCGCGCACTGGGGTCCGCCTCTGTGGCTCGATTCGCGATCGTGGCTGGATCGAACACGACCAGGTCCGCGGCCGCCCCCCGGGCCAGCCGCCCGCGGTCGAGCAGGCCCAGCCTCCGGGCGGGCTCCGCGGTGATCCTGTGGATCGCGGTTTCGAGGTCCAGGACGCCGCGATCGCGGACGTACGAGCCCAGGACCAGGGGGAACGTCCCGAAGCTCTTGGGCATGAGCCCGTACGCCCGATGGCGCTCGGGGTCGTGCGAGAAGCCGTCCCCGATCGGGACACACAGCGGGCTCGCGATCAGCCGGTCGAGGTGGCCCTGATCCTTGATCGTCGGCGCCACCCAGAACTGCGGATCCTCGACGACAAGGTCGAGCGCCGCTTCGACGGGCCGACGGCCACTTTCGCGCGCGATCTCACCGATCGAACGGGCCAGCAGCGGTTCCAGCTCGGCGCGACTGACCTTGACGATGACCTGGTCGTCCCAGTCCGACGCCCACGACTCCTCCGCCGCCTCGAGCTCGTCGACGAGCCGCCTGCGCTGCCCGGGATCACGGATCAGCGAGGTCGTCGTCGCGGCCCCGCCGTCGCGGGCCCATCCGGGCAGCGCCTGCACCCAGGCGCCACCGCCCCGCGGGAAGACGGTCAGGTCGAACGTGACGTCCACGCCCGATGCGCGCGCCTGGTCCAGCGTGTCGAGGAGCTCGTCGGCGGCGCCCGGGGGATCCGTGCGGCGGGGGTAGAGGTGGGACACGTTGAGGGCGACGCCCGCCCGGCGAGCGGTCTCGACCGCCTCGGCGAGGGAGTCGGCCACGCTCAGGTCGCCGTAGCGCATGTGGGTGTGGTAGGGCAGCCGGCGCTCCGCCGCGATGGACGCCAGGGCGGCAAGCTCGTCGACCGTGGCGAACATCCCGGGCGCGTACGACAACCCCGTCGTGAACCCGAGGGCGCCCTCGTACAGCGCCGCCCGGATGAGGCGCTGCAGCAGCGCCAGCTCGTCCGGCGTCGGCGGGCGGGCGTCGCCGCCGAGCACGTACCGCCGGAGCGTGTTGTGGCCGACGAACGTCGCGACGTTCGTCGCCGGGCGGGCGGATCGCACGGCCTCGCGGTAGTCGATCATCGAGCGCCATTCCCAGCCGACACCCGGGAACGCGAACAACGGCTCCTCCGCGACCATCGCGCCGATGCTCTCGTCGGGCACGGGCGCCGCCGAGAACCCGCACAGCCCGACGGTCTGGGTCGTGACGCCCTGCTCGATGGCGCTCTCGCACCCCGCCGCCGACAGCAGCGACACGTCCGAGTGAGTGTGGAGATCGATGAACCCGGGCGCGACCGCGAGGCCCGTGGCGTCGTAGACCTGGGCGTCGGCGCTGTCCGGGATGACCTCGCCGACGGCGGCGATCCGGCCGCTACCGATTGCGAGATCGCCGACGCGGCTCTGCCCGCCGAGGCCATCGACGATTCGTCCGCCTCGGAGGACGACGTCGATGCTGCTCACAGGAGCGCGTCCGCCCCCGACGTCACGTACCCCTCCCAATGGCCCCACGGCGCCGACGTGAGGACCAGCACCGGCGCGTCGCCGTAGCGCCAGCCTCGGTGGAGGAGCCTGGCGATGCTCGAACGCGCAACGCCAGGGATTCGGACATGGGCGGCAGAGGCTCCCACCTCGCCAGCTGCCTGCACGCAAAGGTCCACGGCGTCGGCGAGCATGTCCGGTCCTGCGACGGCCACTGGCCCGATCGCCCCGTCCGCCTGGACATAGGCATACCCGACGACGTCGTCGCCGCGACACACTGAGAACGCCGCCAGCCCAGGGGTCGCCGCCCAGAAGGCATGGTCCTCGGAACGTGCGGCGTCGAGGGTCGCCCGATCGAGCCGGGCGCAGACCTCGGCGTCCGGCGGGCCCGGCCGCAGGTGCAGCGGACCGCCCGGGGCGGGCTCGAACACCGGGCCGGAGACCTCCAGCAACGTGACCTGGGGAAACATCCCGAACTTCCCGTACAGGGCGTTCGACACGGGGTTCCGTGCGTCCGCTCCGACCGTCAGCACGCTCCCGGGCCGGGCGTACGCGAGACACCGTTGGGTGAGCTCGCGCCCGACGCCGGCCGCCTGGTCGTCCGGCATGACGTGCAGTGCCGCGAGGTACCAGATCCGCTCCCGCTGGACGGCGATCCCGAAACCGACCATCGCGTCGTCACGCTCCGCGACCCAGAAGCCGTCGGCGTCATGCGCGACGACCGAGCGACGGAAGGCCAGGAAGCGCGCGGTCGGCTCGGGCGGCCGAGCCACGAGCGGCCAGCCGTTGGTGCGAGCGAGGTGATCCGCGGCCGTGGTGAACACGCTCCAAGTCGGAACGAAGTCGCGGGCATCGCCGCGGCGGTAGGTGATCGGTGCGGTCACCCCTCGAGCGGGAGATCGACCGGTTGGCCGGTCGCTGCAGAGCGATCCGCGGCCACGCCGATCTCGATGCCCTTGCGCGCCTCCTCACCGTTCACGAGCGGTTCCCTGCCGCCCTCGATCGCGGCGACGAAGTCAGCGACCTGGTCGGCATAGGCGTAGACGAAGTTCGGATCGAAGACCGCGCCCGAGCCATCGACCGCCGGGTGTTCGTAGATGGTCTCCCAGTGGTCGCCCTTGCCGAGCCTGGTCGTGCCCCGGTATTGGACGTCGAGCATCCCGTCCGACCCGATGAACAGGTAGTCGCCCGTCCACTTGGTCGGGTCGAGGCCGGGCTTCGGGAACTCGTAGCTGGCCCAGATGGAGCACAGGACGCCGTGCTCGAAGGAGAGCACCAGCATCGCCGACTTGTTGGACTGGGTGGCGTCCGCGTAGTCCCGGTATTGGGCGTAGACCGTCCGAACCTCGTCGCCGACGACCCACCGGATCGCGTCGTTGCAGTGCGATCCCTGGTCGAGGAAGGGCGAGCCCGCAGCCGGCGCATTGATCCAGTGGCCCTGCTCGAAGGCCCAGCCCGTGTGGCCGAACGTGTGGCGGACCATCCGCAGCTCGCCGATGGCGCCCTCATCGATGAGCTGCTTGGCCATCCGGTATCCCTTGCGGTAGCGCGTGACCGCGTTGACGCCGAGGAGAACCCCGGCGGCCCGGGTCGCGGCGATCATGGTGTCGATCTCCGGCAGCGTCGCCGCGATGGGCTTCTCGGTGAACACGTGCTTACCCGCCGCCGCGGCCGCGAGCGTGTGCTGGAGGTGGAGCTGGGTCGGGCTCGCGAGGATGACCGCGTCCACATCGGGGCGCCCCAGGAGCGCGTCCAGGGTCCTTTCGACGGGCACGTCGACCTCCTGGGCGACTTCCGTTGCCCGGCTGCCACCGTGCATGGCGACCACGTCGGCGTCGGCGACCAAGTGCCGCAGGGCGCGGGCGTAGACCCGGCCCATCATCCCACTGCCGATCACTCCGAACCCGACGCTCATCGTGCACTCCTCCGGCGGTGCGAGCGTCCATGATCGCCCAGAATCGGCGACGCAGTGGACCAGATGCGGGAGGGACCTCCATGACCGACGGCCGGTTCTCGAAACGCGCCGCGGTCGTGACCGGCGCCGGGCGCGGCATCGGCCGCGCGATTGCCGTGCGGCTCGGCGCCGAGGGGGCGAGCGTCGCCGTCGTCGACATCGATGGGTCGGCCGCGCGCTCGACCGCGAGGTCGATCCGCGACGTGGGTGGCCGCGCCCAGGCGTTCGCGATTGACGTCGGCGCCGCAGCCGCGGTCGACCGGCTCGCGTCGCGGACGCTCGACCGCTTCGGCGGCGTGGACATCCTCGTGAACAACGCCGGGATCCTGCGGTCCACGCCGGCGGCCGACATCGCGCCGGCGGAATGGGACCTCGTGCTGCGCGTCGATCTGGCCGGGGCGTTCCTGTGCGCGAAGGCATTCTATCCGGCACTGCGGGCGAGCGGTCATGGCCGCATCGTGAACATGGCTTCGATGGCCGGTCGCGCGACGAGCACGCTCGGAGGCGCCCACTACACGGCGGCGAAGGCGGGCCTGCTCGGGTTGAGCCGCCACCTCGCCCGCGAGTGGGCAGCCGACGGGATCACCGTCAACGCCGTGTCGCCCGGTATCGTCGACACGCCGATGGCGCGGGGCGCCGCTGACGCGGAACGCATGGCCCGCGTCGCTGCATCCATCCCATTCGGGCGCCTGGCTGAGCCGGAGGAGGTCGCGGCACTGGTCTGCTTCCTGGCCTCGGACGAGGCGGCGTACATCACCGGCGCCAACGTCGACATCCATGGCGGCGAGCTGATCATCGCCTGACGCAACGAGCCGGCGCCCCACTCCGGCGCTAGGCGAAGAGCGGTGGCAGCTGCCCGCGCAGGACGACGAGGGAGGGGCCGGGCTCTGAGGTCACCCGCCGCATGGCCGCGGCGAGCTCCCCGACGTCATCGACCGCCTCGGTCGGGATCCCGAAGGAGCGCCCGAATGCCACGAGGTCCGGGTTGACCAATTCGGTCCCGTAGACGCGGCCATAGTCCTTGCGCTGATAGTCCGCGATGGATCCGAAGCCGCTGTCGTCGTGAACGAGAACGGTCACGTCGAGCCCATGGGCGACCGCGGTCGCGAGCTCCGTCGCGGTGAAGAAGAAGCCGCCATCGCCGCAGGTCGCGACGACCCGCCGCCCCGGTGCCGCCACGGCCGCTCCATTCGCGGCCCCGAGCGCGAAACCGAGTGTCGCCGAGCCCCAGGGGAAGATCGACGCGCCCGCCTCGTAGACGGGCCAGAGATACGCCGTCCACGAGTTCACGCGAGCGGCGTCGTGGGTCACGATCGTGTCCCGCGGCAGCACCCCCCGTGCGGCAGCGAACGCCTCGCGCGCAGCCCGGCTCGACCCCGCAAGGTCATTCGCCTGATCGCGCCGCGCGCGTTCGGCTCGGGTGGGCCCCCAGGCGTCGTCGGAGGCGGAGGGACTTGTGCCGAGCTCGTCGAGCAGCCCTCGCAGGACGAGCCTGGCGTCGCCGGCGATGCCGACCTCGACTGGGTACGCCCGGCCGATCGCCGCCGGGTCGCCGTCGATCTGGATGAGCCCGTTGAGCGGGATCGTCCAGCGCCCGGTCTGAACATCGTCGAGCCGGCAGCCGACGACCACGACGACGTCGGCCTCCCTCAGGAGCTCCGTCGATGCGGGCCGGCTCGCGATGAGAAAGCCGGCCCACAGGGGATGATCGGAGGAGACCGCCCCGGCGCCGGTGATCGGCGTCAGAACGGGCGCACCCAGCCGGACGGCGAGCGCGGCGAGGTCGGCGGCGGCACCCGCACGCCCGACTCCGGAGCC
>CAYXVP010000057.1:0-10143 GCA_964468305.1 uncultured Anaerolinea sp.
CGGGTCCTGGAAGATGACCTGCATCCGCCGCCGGTAGGGCTTGAGCGCGCCACCGCGGAGGCGGGTGATGTCGGTGCCGTCGAACCGGATCGTGCCCGCTGTCGGGTCGATGAGCCGGAGCATGAGCCGCCCGACCGTGGTCTTGCCGCAGCCCGACTCGCCGACGAGCCCGAGCGTCTCACCGTGGCGGATGGTCAGGCTGACGTCGTCGACGGCCTGAACCCAGGCGACTGTCCTTTGGAGGACCCCGCCGCGCACCGGGAAGCGCTTGACGAGGTTCGTGATCTCGACGAGCGGCGTCACGACGCCAGGTTCGGCCGCAGCCCGGGCAGGGGAGGGCTGGCTCGCCGCCGTGGATACGGTCATGCACCGGCTCCGCTGCCGGCGCCGAGCTCCGCCGACGCACCACGCTCGTCGACGGCCGCGCTGCCGGCGATCGACCCTTCGCCAGGTCGGAAGGACGCCGGCGCGGCGTCGCGGATCAGCTTGCCGTCGCGGTCGTGGTAGAGCCAGCACCGGGCTTCGTGGTTCGAGGCGACCGGGAGCAGCTGGGGATGGATCTCCTCGCTGAGCTCGACGGATTCCTCGACGCGGGAGAGGCACCTGGGCGCGAATCGACAGGCCGGCGGCAGGTCGATGAGGTTCGGGACGTTCCCGGGGATGACGGCCAGCTCATCTCGAATCTCGCCCACCACCGGGATCGAGCTGATGAGGCCCTTCGTGTACGGGTGGCGCGGCTCCCGGAAGAGCGTCTCGGTGTCGGCCTGCTCGACGATCTCGCCGGCGTACATCACCGCGATCCGATCGGCCATCTCGGCGACGACGCCGAGGTCGTGGGTGATGAGGATGATCGCCGTGCCGGTCTCCTCCTGGAGCCGGCGCATCAGGTCCAGGATCTGTGCCTGGATCGTGACGTCGAGGGCGGTCGTCGGCTCGTCGGCGATGAGCAGCTCCGGCTCGCAGGCGAGGGCCATCGCGATCATGACCCGCTGGGCCATACCCCCCGAGGTCTCGTGGGGATAGGCCTTCAGGCGCCGCTCCGGGTCCGCGATGCCGACCATGCGCAGGAGCTCGAGCGCGCGTTCGCGCGCGACGTTGCGCTTCATGTTCCGGTGGGTTTCGAGCACCTCGCCGACCTGGAACCCGAGGTCAAGGACCGGGTTCAGGGCCGATGTCGGCTGCTGGAAGATCATCGAGATGCGGTTGCCCCGCAGGTCGCGCATCGCCGGCTCTTTGAGCTGCAGGAGATCCTGGCCGTCGAACAGGATCTGGCCGGAATCGATCGAGCCCGGCGGGTTGATCAGCCGAAGGATCGACAGCGACGTCACGCTCTTGCCGCAGCCCGACTCGCCGACGAGGCCGAGGACCTCGCCGCGGCGGACCGCGAAGTCGACGCCCGTCACCGCCCGAACCAGGCCGTCGCCGGTCTTGAACGAGGTATGGAGGTCCTTGACCTCGAGCAACGTCTTGCCGACCTCGCCCTTGCGGCGCCGCTGCGACTCGGGGACAAGCTCGGAGACGACCGTTCGGTCCATTGACGGGACCGCAAGCGCCTCGAAGCCGGAACCGGTGGAGGTCCCGCCGCCCGTGCCCGTCATCGGCTCAGCGGGACAGCCGTGGATCGAAAGCGTCCCGGAGGCCGTCGCCCAGCAGGTTGAAGCCAAGGACGGTCAGGGTCAGGCCGATGCCCGGGAAGAAGATCAGGTGGGCGGCGTTCTGGAGGTTGTTGTACTCGCGGCCGATCATCTGGCCCCACTCCGGCGTCGGGGGCTGCGAGCCCAGGCCCAGGAAGGACAGCGACGCGACCTCGAGGACGGCCGTCCCGATGCCCAGGGTCCCCTGGACGATCATCGGCGTGAGCGAGTTTGGCAGCACGCGCCGGAGCAGGATGTTCAGCGGCGAATCGCCGAGGGCGCGAGCCGCGACGACGTAGTCCTGCTCCCGAATCGAGAGCACGGAGGCGCGCATGACGCGTGCATAGATCGGAATCGAGACGACCGCGACCGCGGTCATGGCCTGGATTAGACCCCCGCCGAGGATGCTCACGATCGCGATCGCGAGGAGCAGGCTCGGGAAGGCGAGCACCACGTCCATGATCCGCATCAGGACGTTGTCTAGCCAGCCTCCCGCGAAACCGGCGATCGCCCCGATCACGAGCCCGATGACGATCGCCCCGCCGACCGTGACGAAGCCGATGGCGAGCGACACCCGCGCGCCGAACACGACCCGCGCGAACTCGTCGATCACGTTTCCATCGAGGCCCATGAGGTGCTCGGGGCGGTCGGCCGGGCAGCCGAGCGCGTGGATGCACGGTGCGGCGCGCGCCTTGGCGAATTGCGACGGCTCGAGGCCGATGACCGACTTCTCCGGGTCGTACGCCGCGAGCACGTCGGCGAAGATCGCGACGGCGAACAGGAAGGCGAGGATGGACAGCCCGACGATCGCCGGCCGCTGGGCCAGGATCCGCCGCCAGATCGAGCGCCCGGTCCGGCGCTCTGCGGCGGCCGCCGGCAGTGGCGTCCCGGTCGCGGCGTCGACGGTCGCGCTCACGACAGCCGTACCCGCGGGTCGAGGAGGCCGTAGCTCACGTCGGTGATGAGATGGACGAGGCCGTACACCGGCGCGCCGAAGACCGGGAGGCCCTGGACGACCGCGTAGTCGCGCGACGTGATCGCCTCGGTCACGGTGAGGCCGATCCCTGACAGGCCGAAGATCGTCTCCGTGAGCACGGCCCCGCTGAGCAGCCCGCCGATCGACAGCCCGATGACGGTGACGACCGGCAGCATCGCGTTGCGCAAGCCGTGCCGGAACAGCACGACGCGGCCGGGGAGGCCCTTGGCCCGGGCCGTGCGCACGTAGTCGAGACCCATGACCTCGAGGAGGCTGGAGCGCGTCATCCGGGCGATGATCGCCATCGGGATCGTGCCCAGGGCGATCGCCGGCAGGATGAGGTGCCGCAGCGCGTCGAAGAACAGCTTGAAGTTCAAGGTCAGCAGGCCGTTGACCGTGTACATGTTCGAGAGGAAGTCGAGGATCGCCCGCGGCGGCCCGGCCAGGTTGTCCATCCCCCAGGCCTGCGGGATGGTTGCGAACCGGAAACCTGGGCTGAGTCGGCCCGCAGCCACGCCCGGCAGAGCCAGCGGTGTGCCCTTCAGGATGACCGCGAAGAAGAAAGCCAGGAGCAGGCCGAGCACGAACACCGGGATGGAGACGCCGAGGTTGGCGACCATCATCGAACCCACGTCGGCGGCGGAGTTCCGGCGAGACGCGGCGATGATGCCGAGGGTCACGCCCACGACGATCGCGAAAAAGAGCGCGTAGATCGTCAGCTCGACGGTCGTCGGCAGTCGCTGGAGCAGGACCTCGATGACCGGCCGCCCGAACTTCGTCGACGTGCCGAAGTCAAGGCTGGCGACGTCCTTCAGGTAGATCCCGAGCTGGACCGGGATCGGTTCGTGCAGGCCGATGCGCGCGTTGAATTGTGCGCACCGCTCGGCGTTGGCCTTCTCGCCGAGAAGGGCCGTGCACGGGTCACCCGGAATCACCCGGACGATCACGAACACGATGATCACCACGCCGATGAGCACCGGGATGCTCGCAAGCAGTCGTCGGATGATGAACTGGATCACCGTGCCGACCTCGGATCAGCAGGTTCGGGACGTCATGACCTGATACAGAAGGGCGCGGGCCACTGGCCCGCGCCCTTCTCGCTTGTCCTTTCGGTTGGCTGACGACGTCAGCTGGCCGGAGGCGCGGGGTTGAGGTTGCCACCCCACAGGCCGGCCCAGTACTCGAAGAGACCGGTGTCGCCCTTGTGGAGCGGGTTGGCTGCATCCCACTGGACGGCGAAGGACTCGACGACGTCCTTTGCCTCGAAGGTGGAACCGTCATGGAACGTGACGCCCGAGCGCAGCTTGCACGTCCAGACGGTACCGGCGGTGTTCGGGTCGCACGACGTTGCGAGGACCGGCACCACGTCGGTGCCGCCGACGGCGTAGCCGTACAGGCCCTCCATCGACTGCTCGCACGCCCGAAGGCTCTCGCCGTCAGACTCGTCCGCGCAGTACAGGCCGATCGGCTCCGCGTTCTGCATGAACACGACCGTGTCGGGGGTGGAGAAGCTGGCAGGTGGCTTCATGCCCCACATGACCTCGGTGCTGATGGCCGAGACCTGGGCGCCGGTCGTGCCGGCGAGGTACGCGTTGGCGTACTGGCCGTGCGCGATCGGGACCATGGGCACGAGATTGATGAGCTGCTGGTTCGCCTCGGTGTAAGCAGCCGTCCGGGCCGCGTCATCCGTGGTCGAGTTGCCCTGACCGAGCGGCGTGGAAATCTCTGGGTAGCACTTGCCGAACGCCGCTGTGCAGCCGGCGCCGAAGTGGTAGTCCATGAAGTTGGTGACCTCGGGGTAGTCAGCGCCCCAGCCGAGGAGGAACAGACCGTCGAGCTTGCCCCCGTTCGCGTTCGCGATGAGGGTGCCCGACTCCTCCTCGTCCAGCGTGGCGTCGATCCCGATCGCCTTGAGCTGCTCCTTGACGTCCTGGGCGACCGTGGGTGGATCCGGCAGATAGCCGCGGAACACGTTGCGATACGAGATCTTGGTCTTGAACCCGTTCGGGAAGCCGGCCTGGGTCAGCAGAGCCTTGGCCTGCGCGATCGAGGCAGCGTCGCCGCTGGCCGGCCAATCGGGGCCTGCGCAGCCGTATTTGATGGCGCACGGCGTGAAGTGGGTCGCGACTTCCGAACCCTTCGGGTAGAAGTTGTCGACGATCCGCTGGCGGTTGATCGCAAGCGAGACGGCCTGCCGCACCTTCACGTCGCTCCACGGCGCGTCGTTGTGGTTCATGCCCAGGTACAGCGTGTCGAGCGCCTGGCCCGCGGGCGCGGGCGCGAGCAGCAGGCTGGAGTCGCCCGCGACCGTGTTGAAGTCGTTCGGACCGACGAGGGTAAAGCCCATGACCTGCGCGGACTGCAGCGCCTGCAGGCGCGCGCCGGACTCCTTGGCCCACTTCAGCACCGCGTTCGGGACGAGTGGGTACTTGGCCTTGTTCCAGTAGTTGGCGAAGGCGCTGAAGATGAGGCTGTCGCCCTTGCGCCATTCGTCCAGCTTGTACGGCCCGGTGCCGTTCATGCTGTCCTTGATCGTGCCGTCAGCGGCGTGCTTCTCGATCCAGCCGCTGTCGTTGATGTAGAACACCGAGAACGCGATCTTCTGCAGGAAGGCCACGTCGGGGGCGCACAGGTTGAAGACGACGGTCATGTCGTCCGGCGCCTCGATCGACTTCATGTTGCCGGTGTAGTCCTTGCCATTGAACGAACCCTTGGTGGCGCCGCTCGGGCAGGTGACCTCACCGGTCTCCGGGTACTTGATCGCCGCCGCTGCGGTCGCCGCGGTCGTCGGCTCGGTCGTTGGGCCGGTCGTCGGCGCCGTGCTGGCCGCGGGCGTACAGGCGGCTGCGACGAGCACCACGCCCGCGAACAGCGTCGCCAATCGTGGCAGTCGTCCAGAAGGACGGGTCATGCTGGCTCTCCTCCACAGCTGCCCCGCGTCGAGTCGGGACGCGCGTCCCAAGATCGCGGGGCGACTCGTACTTCGCGCGCCGACGATGAGCCTCGGCCGCGAGTGCGCGCAGACTAGCACCCAGCGAACTGGGCGTCACCCGGAATTCATGACGCCTTTCGGTCCCCACCGAGCTTGATTCGGCACGGCTCCGCTCTCGAGCTGAGCCCTCCCGGAAGGGGCGTATCCTCGTCTCGATCATGCTCCGGATCGCGCTCGCCCAGATCGCCCCGCGCCTCGGCGCGCTCGACGACAACCTGGCGCGGCACCATGAGGTCCTCGAGGAGGCGCGAGCCGGCGGGGCCGGGCTCGTCGTGTTCCCGGAGCTCGGGCTGACGGGCTACCAGCTGCAGGATCTCGCGGCCGAGGTGGCGATGCGCCTCGACGACCCGCGGCTCGATCGCCTCGCGGCCGCGACTCGCGGAATCTCCGCCGCCGTGTCATTCGTCGAGGAATCTGGCGACCATCGGTTGTTCATCGCCGCGGCGCTCATGGAGGACGGCGAGATTCGGCACGTTCATCGGAAGGTCTTCCTGCCGACGTACGGGCTGTTCGACGAGCGCCGCTTCTTCGCGGCCGGCGAGGTGATCCGGGCGGTCCCGTCGCGCCTCGGCGTGGGCGTGGGCATCGCCATCTGCGAGGACTTCTGGCACCTCCAGATGCCGCAGCTCCTGGCGCTCGACGGCGCGCAGCTGCTGCTGAACGTGTCATCGTCGCCGGGCCGCGACCTCGCCGCGCGCAACGACGTCGGGCTCGGAACGGCGACGTCATGGCGGACCCTGATGCGCACGTACGCCCAACTCACGACCTCGTTCGTGGTGTTCGTGAACCGGGTCGGCGTCGACGAGTCGGTCACGTTCTGGGGCGGGTCGGAGGTCATCGCGCCGTCCGGCGAGCCCATCTTCTCGGCCCCGTTCTTCGACGAGGGAATCCACCTCGTCGACGTGAACCTCGAGGACGTCCGGCGCGAGCGCATCGCGCTGCCGCTCCTGCGCGATGAGCGGCTCGAGCTGCAGGTGCGCGAGCTCGGCCGGATCGTCTGGGAGCGCGCCGGTCTGGCCCCCGACACCACCGCCGAGCCTGGCGCCGAGCCCGGCCTGGACGTGGCGCCGATCGGGCCGCTGCGCGACAGGGACGACGGCAGCGCCGCGGCACGGTCGGTCGAGGAGCCGATCCGGCTCCGGTCCCGGCGCCGCTAGGCAGCGCTCGCTTGAGCCGAGCCGCATGAGCGCCGCCCGACCCCCGCCCGTGGACGACGCCGGGAACCCGCTCTTCGAGCTGCCCGACGAGCTGGCCATCGACACGGACGTCGCGCGGCGGGTCATCCCCGGGTTCATCCGCGGCCAGCTCCGGCAGGCCGGCTTCGAGCGCTGTGTGCTGGGGCCCTCGGGGGGCATCGACCTGGGGCTCGTCCCCTGTCTCGTCGCAGAGGCGATCGGCCCGGACCAGCTGCTGTGCGTGCTGCTGCCATACAGGACGTCATCGCCGGCATCGCGCGCCGACGCCGAGGCGATCGTCGCCGACGTCGGTTGCCCCAGCGACCTGGTCGAGATAACGGCGATGGTCGACGGCTACTTCGGCAGCGACGGCAAGGCCGGTGCCGGCGGTATGGGAGTTCGCGACGCGGCCCCGCTGCGGCGCGGCAACTTCATGGCCCGGGCGCGCATGGCCGTGCTCTATGACCGCTCGGTCACGTTTGGCGGGCTGGTCGTCGGCACCGGCAACAAGACCGAGTCGCTGATCGGCTACACGACCCTCTTCGGTGACAACGCCTGCGCGTTCAACCCGATCGGCGACCTGTACAAGAGCCAGGTCCGGCAGATGGCCGCGGCGATCGGCGTGCCCAGCCAGGTGATCGCCAAGGCCCCCAGCGCCGACCTGTGGCCGGACCAGACCGACGAGGGCGAGGGCGCCTTCAGCTACCCCCTGCTCGACCGGATCCTGTACTGGCGGATCGATCGCCGCAGGAGCACCGAGGAGCTGGTCGCGATGGGCTTCGAGCGGCCGCTGGTCGAGCGCGTCGAGCGGCTCGTCGCGACGTCCGAGTTCAAGCGCCAGGTGCCACCGGTGGCGAAGCTCGGCCCGCGCACCGCCGGCGTCGATTACCTGTACCCGAGGCGCCGCCCGGGCTCCGCCCGACCCTGATCGCGTGCCCAACGCGCGCGGCACGCTGTACGTCGTCGCGACCCCGATCGGGAATCTCGGCGACGTCACGCTCCGGGCGCTCGAGACGCTGCGCAACGTCACGCTGATCGCGGCCGAGGACACTCGCATTGCCCGCCGGCTGCTGGCTCGCCACGAGATCCAAACCAGGCTCATCAGCTACCACGCGCAAAGCGGGAAGGCGCGACTCGACGAGCTCCTCGCCCACCTTCGCATGGGCGCTGACCTCGCCCTCGTCACCGACGCCGGGACGCCGGGAGTCAGCGACCCCGGCGACGAGCTGGTCGCCGCCTGGTGGGACGAGGGTGGCCGGGCGGTGCCGATCCCGGGTCCGTCCGCGGTCCTCGCCGCTGCGGCGGCCAGTGCCGTCGCCGGGCCGCGCTGGACCTTCGAGGGCTTCCTGCCGCGGGCGGGCCGCGAGCGTCGGGACCGCCTTGGCCGCATCGCCGGCGACGACCGCGGGACCATCCTGTTCGAGGCGCCGACGCGACTCGCGACGACCTTGCGCGACCTCGCCGTCACCTGCGGCGACGATCGGCCCGCGGCCGTCTGCCGGGAGCTGACCAAGATCCACGAGCAGATCGTGCGCGCCACGCTGGCCGAGCTCGTGGAAGCCGTCCGCACGGGCGGCATCCCGCGCCGGGGAGAGGTCGTGATCGTGGTCGGTCCGTCGACCGTGACCGCGCTTTCGCCGAGCGAGCGGCGCGAGGCAGTCGCCGACGGGCGGCGCCAGGTCGAGTCGCTGGTCGAGGGCGGGCTGGGCCGTGCCGAGGCAGCACGGCGGGTCGCGGCGGTAACCGGCCTCTCGGGCCGAAGCCTGTATCGAGGCGACGCCGGGGCCGAGTAGGGCCCGCCCGGACCGCGGAGGAGGGAGGGACCGACGCCGTCCGGGCGGATGGAAGCGGAGGGTCGGATCAGGCGGCGAGCTCCTCCGGGATCGGCTCGTCGGCAGGCACGGCCGGCGCCTCGGCAGCCCCGTTCGCGGCCGCGTCGAGCTCGGCGCCGGCGGCCTCGATGCCGTCCGCGGCGGACTCGGCCGCGTAGTCCTTCTTCTTGCGGCCGGACAGCATCTCGACCGAGCTCGCGACGATCTCGGTCTTCCAATGACGCAGGCCCTTGTCATCGTCCCAGGTCCGGGTCTGGAGCCGGCCCTCGATCGCGACCTGCTGGCCCTTGCCAAGGTAGCGCCCGCAGACCTCGGCGAGGCGGTCCCACGTGACCACGTTGTGGAACTCGCCGCGCTCCTTGCCGTTGCCGGCGTACTCGGTCGTGGCGACGCTGAACTGGGTGACGTGCTTGCCGCTCGCGAGCGCGCGCATCTCGGGATCGCGCGTCAGGCGGCCGGCCAGGAGGACCTTGTTCACGGTCCACTGCTCCTTCTCTGGTCGGCCGACGGGTCACGGGCCGACCCTGCGTGTGGCGGGTTGGACGTGCGGCGGGCCATTGGCTCGACGACACGTCAACCCTACGGATCGGCGCTTATCCACCGCTCGCCCGTGACTTATCTTGGCTCCCCGCCCCGCCTGCCAGCTTGGTGCTGGTGCTTTCGCGCTCCGGTACCAAGGTCCCCGGTCTGTTGCTCGCGCGCCAACGACCTTCGACGAGGCCGTAACGGGACCACCCGCCCATATCCCCCGATGCAAGGTGGGTCGTAAGGTTCGGATCACGCAGGACGCGGCGCACCGGGGGCCACTCGAGGCGTCGGTCACGGACATCTGAACGGACTTCGGAGCTGACGAAGGGTCGGCAAGGGAGATCCCGGTCGGGAGTCACGAACCGAGCAACCATGATTTTCGGCCTCGAGCCGGAACGCGTCCGGCGGGACTCATCTTCCGAGCATCGCCATCCATCGATCGCCTCCCGACGCACGCGGGGGGCGATCGTTCGTTTCTCCGGGGTTCGCCGGGCGCTCCGGACCAGCGTGGGGGACGCAGTCCGGAGCGGGGAGTTCGAAGAGAGGAGAACGGCGGGCGACCGCCGCCGTTCCCTGAGCGGCTCCGCACCCGATCGTTGGCCTCCTCGGAGCGGAGCCGTGCGGGATGGTTCCCGGAGCGTGGGTGATCGGGCAATAGGGAAACCGCCGCATCGCGCGGTTGGGGGCCGCTCGAGGCGGCGACAGCCCGGCCGCGAACGGTATACTCCCGGCGTTCCCTGGCATCGAGGCGGCCCGGGAGCAGGGTTTTCCTTGGGAGGTCCTGCGATCGCGCGACCAGGGCGCGTCGTCCGTCCCGTGAGGCGGCCGAGCGACCGGCAGAACCCTCGCCGTCACTCCGGCGGCGACCCGCGGGAGATTTGCAACCAGGTCCCGAGCCGACTGGCCCGGGCCTTTTCGATTCTGGACGGTGCCGCGCACGCCACTGCGGACGCGAGATCCCCTTTCCCGAACCCCGCAAGGCCCGGCGGATGCCAGCCGCGAACGC
>CAYXVP010000058.1:0-6619 GCA_964468305.1 uncultured Anaerolinea sp.
CCGAAGCTAGTCGGAAGTTTGGACGCGCGGGCTGTCTACCGCACATTGGCGCACGCCCTTGTCTGGGCGGCAGCCGCTCCGTACGGGCTCGCGATCCTCGACATCATCCTGGGCGGCACGTCCGGGCTGGAGCTGTGCCGGCTGCTCCGAACGACCGGGTTTCGGGGCCCGATCCTGATGCTGACAGCGCTCGGCGGCGTGGCGGATCGCGTAGCCGGTCTGGACGCCGGCGCGGACGACTACATCGCGAAGCCATTTGCGATCGCGGAGCTGAAGGCAAGGGTCCGAGCGCTCGGTCGCCGTCCCGCGGCGACGTCCAACGTCACGATCGTCGTCGACGACCTGATTCTGGTCCCGAGCACCCTCGGCGTGAGCCGGGCTGGTCAAGCGGTCCGGCTCACGGCTCGCGAATACGCATTCCTCGAGCTGCTCGCGCGCCATCCGGGCCAAGTGTTCACCCAGCGCCACCTGATGAGCGCCTTGTGGGAAGCCGATGCCGTCATTGGCTCGAACATCGTCGAGGTCTACGTGCGGAGCCTGCGTCGAAAGCTGGACGGGGGGCGGCGGGATGGCCTCATCCAGACGATCCGAGGGGCCGGTTATCGACTCCGAGGGCCGGAACCCGGCGGACGAGCGCGACCCTCGGTTGCCCATCGACCCCAGCGCCGGAAGCCGTCGCGATGATCGTTCGTCGCGCACGGGTGCGCCTGACACTCCTGTTCATCGCCGTCTTTGCGATCATCCTGGTCACGTTCTCGGTGGTGTTCTACGTCGCCTTCGCGACCGTCCTCCAGCCGGATTTCGACGTTGGCCCCGAGCTCACGAACCGGCAGGCCGCCGAGGCGGCCTACGCATTCACGATCCAGCGGATCGGCATCTCGCTTGTCATCGCCGACGCTTTGGCGATCGTCGTCGTCGGCATCGTGGCCTGGTTTCTGGCCCGCCGGACGCTCGATCCGATCCGCGAGGCACATCAGCGTCAGCAGCGCTTCGTCGCCGACGCGTCGCACGAGACCCTCAACCCCTTGGCCGCGATCAAGGCCACGACCGGTGCCGCCCTGGACGCGGGACGCACGCCCGAACAGCTTCGAGCGGCCCTGGTGTCGGTCGATGCAGCGGCGGACCGACTCATCCGCTTGACAGGCGATCTGCTCGTTCTTGCGCGCACGACCGATCCGCTCGCCCCGTCGGACCGCGTCCCGTCCGATCTATCGGTCATCGTCGGCGAGTCGCTCATGGACCGATCCACTCTCGGCGATGGCCGTGTCGCGATCGAGCACGTGCTCGAGCCGGACCTGCCGGTCCTCGTCGATCCATCGGAGATCGACCGGATCGTCCGGAACCTCGTCGACAATGCGGTTCGCTACGGCGGACCCACGGGTCGGATCAGCGTGCGGACGTGGGACGACGACGGACAGGTGGCCCTGGAGGTGCGTGACGATGGACCGGGAATCGCCGTGGCGGATATCGATCGGATCTTCGATCCGTTCTATCGCGCCGGGGGCCAGGCGCGCGACCGCGAGGGCGTCGGCCTCGGATTGTCGATCGCGCGCGACCTTGCCGAGCGAAATGGCGGGCGGCTGAGCGCGACGAGCAGACTTGGCTCCGGAACCACCTTCCGCCTGAGCCTGCCGCGACTCAGGTGAGATTCAGGTCCGGGGGTTGAACTTGGGCGCCGGTGGCGTCGCGTCGGTCGCGGCTCGCCGCCGCGGGTACCGGAGACCGCGCTCCAATGGTCCGAGCCTCGATCACGCGCCGGGTGCCCGCGCTCGCGGGTTCGACAGCGCTTGCCGCGTGCATCCTTGCCGCGTCGGCCTGCGGCGAGACCAACCGATCCACTCCGTTGGGCGTCCCCTCGGCCGGCTCGGTCCCGATGTCACCGCCTACAGGCACCGAATCCCCGTTCGGGTCGACGGGGTCGAGCCCG
Source organism: uncultured Anaerolinea sp. (assembly GCA_964468305.1). Taxonomy (GTDB): domain Bacteria; phylum Chloroflexota; class Limnocylindria; order Limnocylindrales; family CSP1-4; genus UBA5189. The sequence goes on from CAYXVP010000058.1 coordinate 1,928, forward strand.
TCAGATAGCGCCGAGCCTGTCTTCACACCGATTCCGGACGCGTCACAAGCGCCGGACACGGGCTCCGGTGGCGCCGCGGGCGACATCCCCGACAACGCCGTCTTCCTCGCCTATCAGTCGGCGGCCTGGCAGTTCCGTATCCAGTACGTGGAGGGCTGGCAGGTCACGACCCACACGGATGGCGTCGTGATCCGGGACAAGGACAGCAGCGAGACGGTCCAGGTGGTCAACAAACCTGCCGACCTCGAGGCCTGGGTGACCGACACCGATCTGCCCGCGCTGCAGGCGCAACCCGGCTTCGCGCTCGTGAAGCGGAACCACGTGACGGTTGGCTCGGCCACCCTCATTCACCTCGTCTACCACGCGCTTTCTCCGCCGGACTCGGTCACCGGCAAGCAGGTGCGCTCGACGGTCGACCGCTTCTATGTCGAAGGTCCGGCCCTCGCCGTGATCAGCCTCGCCACGCCCGATGGCGTCGACAACGTCGATGCCTTCCGTCAGATCATCGGGAGCTTCGCCTGGTAGGCGGGCTGACCTCCATGGCCTCGACCGAGTCCCGGCGCGATCCGCCGCTCCTCGTGCGCGACGCCGGCGCGCGACTGACGGGTGCCGCCGTCGAGGTGCGAAATGTCTTTCACATCTACCGGGAAGCGAACGTCGAGTCCGTTGCCCTCCGCGGCGTCGATCTCTCTGTTCAGCCAGGCGAGTACGTGGCGATCGTCGGGCGCTCGGGCTCGGGAAAGACGACGCTGCTCAACCTTCTCGCCGGCGCCGACCGACCGTCGGCCGGAAGCGTCCGAGTCGATGACATCGACCTCGCCCGGGCGTCCGAGGGGGAGCGTGCGCGTCTTCGGGGGCGAACGATCCGGCACATCGCCCAGCAGGGCAACCTGGTCGAGTTCCTCGATCTGCGCGAGAACCTCGAGTTGGCCGCCGCCCTCGGCGAAAGTGCAGTCGATTCCGCAGATGTCGGCGCCGCACTCGGGGCTGTTGGCCTCGCCCATTTGTCCAGGCGCCGGCCGAGCCAGATGTCCGGCGGCGAGCAGCAACGCGCCGCGCTCGCGCTTGCCTTCTTGACCAAGCCGCGCCTGCTCCTGGCCGACGAGATCACGGGTGAGCTCGATGGGGCCACGGCGTCGGCGACGCTCGACGCCCTGGACGTGCTCCGCACGTGCCTCGCGCCGACCGTCGTCGCCGTGACCCACGACACGGCGGTCGCGGAGCGAGCTGGCAGGGTTCTCGAGATGGTTGATGGGCGGCTGAGCGCCGATGCCCGCGCCGGTAACCGATCATGGCGGTAGTCGAGGTGGTCGATGCCGGGCGGCGGTACGGCCATGGCGAAACGGCAGTGCGGGCCGTTGTCGGCACGTCGATGAGCGTGCGGCGAGGCGAGTTCGTGGCTATCGAGGGCCCGTCCGGGTCCGGCAAGACCACCCTTCTCGGCCTCCTTGCCGGCCTCGAGTCAGCCGACGACGGGACCGTCACCGTGCTCGGGCATGACCTCGCCCGACTGTCCGCCGCGGAACGAGCGCAACTCCGGCGATCGCGGATCGGAATCGTCTTCCAGGCCTACGGCCTCGTCGCGAGTCTCGATGCGGTGGACAACGTTTCCCTGCCGCTGCGGTTGGCCGGCTTGCCGACCGCCGAGGCCCACTCGCGCGCCTTGGTGGCGCTCGAACGGGTCGAACTCGCCGAGGTGGGGCATCACCGAATCGGCGAGCTGTCCGGTGGTGAGCGACAGCGCGTGGGAGTGGCACGCGCGATCGCGATCTCGCCGGCATTGATCCTCGCCGATGAGCCAACCGGGAATCTCGACGAGCGGACCGGCCGCAGGATCGTCGAGCTCCTCGCGCACGAAGCGCATACGGCCGGATCGGCCGTGGTCGTGGTGACGCACGATCCCTTGTCCGCGTCCGCGGCTGACCGGCGCTATGCGATGGCGGACGGGACCCTCACGGAGCAGGCGCAGTGATCCTCGGCCACATGGTCCGGCTCCTCGTCCGGAATCCGGGCCGATCGGTCACCACAACGGTCGGGACCGCCTTGGCGACCGGGCTCGTCACCGCGGTCCTCCTGTTCGGCGTCGCCTCGTCGACCACGCTGACCCGGCGCGCCCTCGCTGCGGTTGCCGTTGACGAGCAGGTCGTGCTGGCCGAGGGTGCCGATCGGCAGCAGGCGATCGCGATCGCCGCAGCTGACCCGGCTGTCCGCACGACGCTGCCCTTCGACATCGCCCACTTCGATGCGGCCGAACGAACGGCAGGGGCTTCCGCCACCCAGACCAGCGGCGGCGTGATCGTCGGGATCGGCTCGAGCTATCCGTCGGCGACGAAATCGTTCGAGACGGTCGGCGGGGCGATCGAACCAGGCGCCGTCGCGATCAGCCGCGACCTGTCCTCCAATCTCGGTGCCGTGGCCGGCGACACCGTAACCATCCATCTCGCCGGCGGCGCCGCGGTGGAATTGAAGGTGAGCGGCGTCGTGGACACGACCGGCGCCGACACCGTCCTCGGACCGCTCGACGCCGCCCGACGGGCAGCGGGGGCCAACCCGCCGGCGAACGTCGCCGTGATGAGCATCGACGATGTCGAGCGCCTGATCCTGACTCGCATTCCGCCGGGCACGTTGTCGTCCGACGCCTCGGATTCCGCGAAGGCCGGGGCCGTGCTGCCCGTGTTCGCGCCAGAGCCCGCCGTGCGGCGCGAGGTCCACCTTGTCCTGGACCATGCCCAGGTCCCAGGCGACCCTGCCGCCGCCACGAGCTGGTTCGACGGGGTACGTCGCCGGCTGGAACGCCAGGGCGGGGGCGCGTTCCAGGTGGTCGATGATTCCTCTTCGGCGCTCGAACCGATCGCCGCGGACCTCGCGTGGGGCCAGATCCTCTTCGTGTTTCTGGCCCTGCCTGGCGTCGTCGTGGCGCTCGGGCTCGAACGGCTCGCCGCAGATGCGACGCGCGATTCGACCCGTCGCCACGTCGCCTGGATGCGCCGACAGGGTGCCACGGCCTTGGCGCTTGCGACAGTCATCATCGGCGCGAGTGCGCTCGCGGCGCTCGCCGGTGCGATCGTCGGGGTGGTCGTGGGCGCGCTCGTCGCGGGGACGCTCTACGGCGCGGACCTGCTTTCCTCCGGCGCCACGGGTCCGATCGCGCTGATCGTGATCGGGACGATGGCCGTCATGACCGCAATCAGCATGGCCACGGCTGGGCTCGCCGTGCGACGCGACATCGCCCGCGAGATCGCACCGGGCGCCGAGGCCCTGGTCCGACCGACCCCGGCGGCGTGGCGGCGGTTCCGGTTGGACGGCTTGCTCCTCGTCGCCGGCGTCGCGGCGGTCGTTCTGATACCGCAGGTCCGCCCGGTCATCACGGCGGAAGGCAACCCGACCGTCTCGCTGGCGATCTCGGCGTTCGTCGCGCCGTGCCTCCTGTGGGCCGGACTGACCTTGCTCGTCCTGCGGCTCACCGAGGCCGCCAGTCGACTGGGCGGCATCCGCCGCGGCCTGCGGCGAGCAGGCGGGGTCACCGGCGAGCTGGCGGGGGCCTCGCTCGCGGCTCGCGGCGAATCGGTCGGTCCGGTCGTTGTCGTGGTCGCGCTGGCGATCAGCTTCGCGGTCAGCGTCGTCGTGTTCGACGCCACGTACTCGCAGCAGCAGCGAGTGGACGCTCGGCTCACGCTCGGCGCGGACCTGAAGGCGACGCCGAAGGCCGCGGTTGACGGCACGGCCGCGCAGCAGCTGGCAGGTCCCGGCGTCGTGACAGCCACCCCGTTCGTGGATCGGATCGTGTACGTCGGACCGGAAGCACAGGACCTGCTCGCGATCGACCCAGCGAAGTTGCCCGGAGTCGCCCCCTTGTCGGACTCATTCTTTGCGGGGACCACGGCAGACGCCGCCATGGCAGCGCTGCGGAGCGAGGCCGATGGGATCCTGGTATCGGCCGAGACGGCGCGCGACTACAGCATCGTTCCTGGAGACCGGGTCCGGATCCGCGTGCCGGACGCAAACGGCAACCTTCGCCAGGTCGACTTCCGGATGGTCGGAGTCGCCCTCGAGTTTCCGACCGCACCGAAGGATGCGTTCCTCGTGGCCAACCTCGACTGGGTGCGTCGCCAGACCGGCAACGAGAAGATCTCCTTCGTCCTCGCGGCATCGAGCGGGGATCCCGCCGATGCGGGACGACGGCTGGCCGATCGACTCGGCCCGGGGTGGACGGTGGAGGACCTCACGTCCACGACGGCCCGCCTCGCCAACGCGGTGACCTCGGTCGACCTGGGCAGGCTCGTCGCGGTCGACCTGGGCTTCGCGCTTGCCATCATCGCAATCGGGGTGTTCCTCTTTCTTGCCGCGGCCTTCGCGGATCGCTCCAGCGAGCTCGCGACGCTCGCCGCGGTCGGCGCGGAGCCACGACAGCTACGCGCGACGCTTTCGATCGAGGCCGGGGCGATCATCGGCGCGGCGGTGACCTCGGGGACGCTGGCCGGCCTCGCGATCGGCGCGGTGCTGATCGGGGTCCTGACCGGCATCTTCGACCCCGCACCCGCGGCGCCCGCGGTGCCGGTCGCAGGAGTTCTGCTCATCGCGGCGCTGGCATTTCTCGCCAGCGGCATCGCCGTCGCATGGTTCGGTCGACGGCTTGATCGGCTCGACGTCATGGGTCCGCGGAGGGTCCGCTAGCCACGACGGCATGTGTCT
>CAYXVP010000058.1:6629-10128 GCA_964468305.1 uncultured Anaerolinea sp.
CCGCCGTGCACGAGGATAGGCGCTTGACCCCCGCCGACGCCCCGCCGATAGGCTTGGGGCACAACTAAAGACGCTTATCAAGAGTGGTGGAGGGACCGGCCCGATGAAGCCACGACAACCTACCGGCCTCGAGCCGGCAAGGTGCCAAATCCGGGCAGGTCCCCCTGCGAGATAAGGTGCTCTTCGAGAGACCCTTCCAGCAGGAAGGGTCTTCCCATTTCTGCCGGTCTCGTCCGCCGTGGAGCCGCCTGCATGGGCCCACGAGGTTGCACGATGACGACCGACATCGCACTCCCGCCGACCGGCAGCGGCCAGTCACGACCGACGCTCGCCGAGCCACCGACCTCCCCTTCGCAGGTCAGAGGCCTCGTCTGTCGCAACTGCAGGCGGCCCGAGGCGCTGGGGCCCGCGTATGTCTGCTCTGCCTGCCTCGGGCCGCTCGAGGTCGACTACGACCGCGGCGCCGCGGGGTGGTCCGTGACGCGCCAGTCGATCGAGGCCCGTCCGCCAGGCATTTGGCGCTACCTGGAGTTCTTGCCGGTCGACGCGCCGCCGCGCCGCGGGCTGCGAGTCGGGTCGACGCCGCTCGTCACCGCCGAGCGCCTCGGGCCCGTCCTGGGCATCGATCGGCTGCTGATCAAGGACGACACCCGGAACCCGTCGCTCTCATTCAAGGATCGGGCCGTGGCCGTGGCGAGCGCGCGCGCCCGCACGTTCGGGATCGACACCCTCGCCTGCGCCTCGACCGGGAACCTGGCCGGCGCAACGGCAGCAGCCGCAGCGGCGCTGGGCGTGCCCGCCTACGTCTTCGTCCCGGCCGACCTCGAGCCGGCCAAGATCGACCATGCGCTCGCCTACGGCGCCACGGTCGTCCCGATCGACGGCACCTACGACGATGTGAACCGGCTCTGCCTGGAGATCGCCGATGAGACGGGCTGGGGCTTCGTGAACATCAACCTCCGGCCGTTCTACGCGGAAGGCAGCAAGACGCTGGCCTTCGAGATCGCGGAGGGCCTCGGCTGGCGAACGCCGGACGTCGTCGTCGCGCCGATCGCATCCGGCGCGATGTTCACCAAGCTCGCCCGGGGGTTCGCCGAGCTGGCGGACGCGGGCCTGATCGAGCCTCGGCCGGTCCGGTTCGTGGGTGGCCAGGCTGCCGGCTGCGCCCCGGTGGCCGACGCCTGGCAACGGGGCGCCGCCGAGGTCGCTCCCGTCCGCACCCCTCAGACCTTCGTCCGGTCGCTGGCCATCGGCAATCCTGCCGACGGCCGCTACTCGGTTGCCCTCGCGAACTCGAGCGAGGGCTCGATCGAGGCGATCCCCGACGAGGACACCGCCGGCGCGATCCGGAGCCTGGCCCAGCTGGAGGGAATCTTCGCCGAGAGCGCGGGTGGCGTGACCGTCGCCGCCGCCGCCGCGGCCCGCCGGCGGGGCGTGATCCGCGACGGCGACGAAGTCGTTGCGCTCGTCACCGGCAACGGCCTGAAGACCCCCGATGCACGCCTGCTCGGGCTGGACACGGGCAAGCGCGCCCGGCCGGGCGAGCCGGGCCTCGCCCCGGTCATCCGACCGAGCTTCGCCGTCTTCGAGAGCTGGCTGGAGGGATCGTCATGAGCACCATCCGTATTCCACCGACCCTGCGGACCGCCACGTCGGGGACCAAGCTCGTCACGGTCGGCGGCGGGACCGTCCAGGAGGCGGTCCACAACCTCGTCGCGCTCTACCCGGCGCTGGGGCCGCAACTGCTTGGCGAGGACGGTGGGATCAACGGCTTCGTCAACGTCTTCCTCAACGACACCGACGTCCGCCATCTCGGCGGGCTGGAGACGCCGGTCGGCGAGCGCGATTCGCTCGTGCTCCTGCCGGCGATGGCGGGTGGCTGACGCTCAGACGTCGTCGGCGAGATTCGGCCCGAGCCAGCGCCGTGCCTCGCCCAGCGGGACGCCCTTGCGGCGCGCGTAGTCCTCGAGCTGGTCGCGTCCGATCCGACCGACCCCGAAGTAATGCGCCTGCGGGTTCCACAGGGAGTAGCCCGACACGGACGCGCCGGGCTGCATCGCGCAGGACTCGGTGAGCGTGATCCCGGCCCGGCCGGTCGCATCGAGCAGCTCGAACAGCGTCCGCTTCTCGGTATGGTCGGGGCAGGCCGGATAGCCGGGCGCCGGCCGGATGCCCTGGTAGCGCTCCGCGATGAGCTCGGCGTTGGACAGCGCCTCGCCTGGCGCGTAGCCCCACAGCTCGCCGCGAACGCGCTCGTGGAGCCGCTCGGCGAAGGCCTCCGCGAGGCGGTCGGCGAGCGCCTTGGCCAGGATCGCCGAGTAGTCGTCGTGGTCGGCCTCGAACTCCGCGACGAGCCCACCCGGTCCGTCGAGGCCGTGGCCTGCCGTGACCGCGAAGGCGCCGATGAAGTCGGCGACGCCGGTCTCGGCTGGGGCGACGAAGTCGGCGAGCGCCACGTTGGGCCTGCCCGCGGGCTTCTCGATCTGCTGTCGGAGCGTCCGGAACGTGGCCCCTCGATCGGTCCGGCGCGCGTCCCGCCACACGGCGATGTCGTCGGCGTCGATCGAGTTCGCGGGCCAGAACCCGACGACCCCGCTCGCCCGAAGGCGGTCATCGGCGACGATCCGGTCGAGCAGCGCCAGCGCGTCGCGGTGCAGGTCGCGGGCCGCCGGGCCGACCTTCGGGTCGGCGAGGATCGCCGGATAGGCGCCGCGGAGCTCCCAGGTGGCGAAGAACGGGGTCCAGTCGATGCGGTCGACGAGCTCGGCGAGCGGGTACCGATCGAACGCACGCACCCCGAGGAATGTAGGCACCGGCGGCTCGACCGCCGACCACTCGATCGGGAAGCGGTTGGCGCGGGCATCCTTGAGGGACAGCCGACGCTCCTGGGTCGTCCGCCGCTCGCGGTCGCGACGGACCTCGTCGTACTCGTTCCGGGTCGTGGCGGCGAACGCGTCGCGCCGTTCGGGGTCGACCAGCGAGCCGGCGACGCCCACCGCCCTGGATGCGTCGAGGACGTGCACGACCGGACCCGAGTACGCGGGCGCGATCTTGACCGCCGTGTGGGTCCGGGACGTCGTCGCCCCACCGATGAGCAGCGGCGTCGTCATCCCGAGCCGTTCCATCTCCGAGGCCACATGGACCATCTCGTCGAGCGAGGGTGTGATCAGCCCGGACAGGCCGATCAGGTCGGCGTCGAGCTCGGCGGCCTTCTCCAGGATCCGGGCCGCCGGGACCATGACGCCGAGGTCGACGACCTCGTAGTCGTTGCAGCCGAGGACCACGCCGACGATGTTCTTGCCGATGTCGTGGACGTCGCCCTTCACCGTGGCCATGACGATCGTGCCGGCGCGGCGGGCGCCGGTGCCCTGGCGCTCGGCCTCGAGGTACGGGACGAGGTGGGCGACGGCCTTCTTCATGACCCGCGCGCTCTTCACTACCTGGGGCAGGAACATCTTGCCGGCGCCGAACAGGTCGCCGACCACGTTCATGCCGTCCA
>CAYXVP010000059.1:0-10097 GCA_964468305.1 uncultured Anaerolinea sp.
GCGCGTACGAGGTTGCACAGCACGGCTGGTCACATCACTTTAACTTGGGTGTAAAACCGGAATGGGGGCATCGGGTGCGATTTAACCGTGACGCGCCGCGAAGCCGCACGCTTCCTCGTCGTCACCGGAACGGCGTTCGGCAATCACGACCTGGGTTGGATGCTCCGACACTTGCCCGACGGCGGCTCGGTCCGGATCCGGGATGCCACCTCGGCGCTGGCGTGCTTCGGGATCTGGGGCCCGAAGGCGCGCGACATCCTCGCGTCGCTCACGCGGGACGACCTCTCGAACGAGGCGTTCCCGTACATGACCTCGGCAACGATCACGCTCGGCAGCCTGGTCGCCCTCGCGCTCCGGGTGACCTACGTCGGCGAGCTGGGCTGGGAGCTCTATTTCCCGAGCGAGTACGGCCGAGCGCTATGGCGGACGCTCTGGGAGGCCGGTGAGCCGCATGGGCTGATCGCGGGCGGGTATCGCGCCATCGACGCCCTTCGGCTCGAGAAGGGCTATCGCGTCTGGTCGAGCGACATCACGCCCGAGGAGACGCCGTACGAGGCGGGTCTCGGCTTCGCGGTCAAGCTCGACAAGGGCGCCGACTTCATCGGTCGCGAGGCGCTGGTCGCCGCCAGGTCGGCCGGGCCGCGCAAGCGGTTGCGGTGCCTGGTCCTGGAAGACCCGCGCTCGGTCGCGCTCGGCAACGAACCGGTCCGGGTCGATGGCCGGATCGTCGGGCGCGTGACCAGCGGCGGGTATGGCTTCGCGGTCGAGAAATCGATCGCCTTCGCCTATCTGCCGCCGGACCAGGCAGCGATCGGCACGCGCGGCGACGTGGAGGTCTTCGGGGAGTGGATCGGGTTCGAGATCGCCCGCGAGCCGTTGTACGACCCCGACGGGCTGCGGATTCGCTCGTGAGCTCGACAGCCCCGACCTTCGGCCCCGAGTGGAGCGCCTCCTTCCGGCGCGGGTCCGACGCCGAGCTGCGCGGCTGGGTGGAGGCGGCGCTCGGTTGGTGCGACGCAGCGGACTCGATCGCGCGCGGCCACTTCCGGCGGGACCTCGAGATCACGCGCAAGCCGGACACCACCTTCGTGACGCAGGCGGACACCGGCATCGAGCGGCTGCTCCGCGACCGCATCGCGGCTTTGTACCCGGACCATGGCGTACTCGGCGAGGAGTACGGTGCCGACGGTGCCGGCGCGTCGACCCGCTGGATCGTCGACCCGATCGACGGCACCCACAACTACCTCCGCGGCGTGCCCCTGTTCGCGACGCTGATCGCCGTCGAGCGCGACGGCGAGCTCCAGGCATCGGTCATCTCCGCGCCGGCGCTCGGCATGCGCTGGCACGCCTGGCGCGGCGGTGGCGCATGGGTCCACGGCGGGTCGTGGGGCGCGGGCGCGCAGCGGATCCGGGTCAGCGGCATCGCGACCGTCGAGGACGCGCAGGTCCTCTACGCCAGCACCATCGAGCTCGAGTCGTATGGTCGGGCGCCGGGGTGGCGAACGTTGCTCGATCGGGCGTGGCGCGAGCGCGGCTTCGGCGACTTCTGGGGCTACACGCTCGTCGCCGAGGCGGCCGCCGAGGTCATGGTCGAGTCCGACCTGTCGCCGTGGGACGCCGCCGCGCCCCTCGTCCTGGTCGAGGAGGCCGGCGGTCGGGCGACCGACTTCGGCGGGGTTCGATCGGTCTACAACCGGACGTTCGTGGCCACGAATGGGCGACTCCACGACGGGGTTCTGGCGATACTGTCGGCGCCAACGGAGGGATCCGCCCGATGATGGAGCGACCCGCACCAACGACCCCGGCGCCGGGTGGCGCGGAGACCGACGCCGAGCTCTCGCGCCGCGCGCAGCTCCTCGCGACCGAGCACTGGAGCCTGCTCGCGACGCGCTCGTTGAGCTGGAACGAGGCCTTCAGCCGGACTTCGATGTTCCTGTCGACGCTGTCCGCGGCGACGGTCGCCCTGGCGCTGGCCGGACCGGCGATGTCGTTCGGCTCGGCGTTCGCCCTGTTCGCGTTGATCGTGCTGTCGGTGACCCTGTTCCTCGGGATCGCGACCTACGTGCGCCTGCTGCAGGTCAACAACGAGGACCTCTACTGGGTCACCGGGATGAACATCCTGCGAGGCGAGTACACGCGCCTCGTTCCCGGCATCGAGAATTCGTTCGTCGCCGGCCACACGCTCGACGTCCCCGGGATCGCTCGAACGTTCGGCGCGTTCGACGTCACCTCGAACCCTTCGCCGCTGCACATGCTGATCACCACGCCGGCCATCGTCGGCGTGATCTCGAGCGCGATCGCCGGGGTCATCGTCGGCCTGCTGACGATCCAGATCGGGGTTGACCACATCGCCTCGCTCGTCATCGGCCTCGCGACGTTCCTCGCGGCGATCGCTCTCGCGCTCGACTACGGCCGTCGCCAGTCGCGCGACTACATCGCCCGAGCCATCGAGCAGCGCCTGCCGAACGCCCGCTCGGTCGACGGGGATCGCTCGACTTCGCGCTAACGGAGCCCTACTCGTACACCCTGCGGTTGAGTACGGCGACGATGGCGTTGTTCAACGCGCAAGTGCCGGTCGCCGACCCTGACGCAGCGTTGTCAGGGCGACGCCGCCCACCGCGACGAGGAACACGATCGAGCCGATCACGTTGATCTGTGCCGGAAGCGCATTCCGGATGACGCCATAGACCCAGATCGGGAACGTATTCGTTGTTCCGGAGACAAAGTTCGTGATGACGAAGTCATCGATCGATAGCGAAAACGCGAGCGTCGAAGCGGCCAGGATACCCGGGAAGATGAGCGGGAAGGTAACCCGCCAGAACGTGGTCCACTCGTTCGCGCCAAGGTCCATGGCAGCTTCTTCGAGGCGTCGATCGAAACCCGACAAGCGGGCCTTCACGGTCACGACGACGTAGCTGATGTTGAACATGATGTGGGCGATGAGGATCGTCGTGAAGCCGAGGGCCAGGCTGTTCTTTGGAAGGAACGTCAGGCCGGGCGGGAGGATCCCATTGCCCAGCCCGATATTGATGAACAACGTCAGCAGGCTGGCACCGAGCACGATCTCCGGCGATGCCATCGGCAGGAAGATCAGCCCGTTGATGAAGCCTCGGCCGCGGAACCGATAGCGCGTCAGGGCAAGCCCGATCATCGTGCCGAGGATCGTGGAGAAGACGGTCGAGAGGGCGGCGACCGTCAGGCTCACCCGGATGGCGTCCGGCAGGCCCGGCCAGGCCAGCGGTGACTCCCAGGCCTTGAGGGTGAAGCCACTCCAGATGAAGTTGAACTTCCCCTGGTAGTCGTTGAACGAAAAAATGATCATGACGATGATCGGGATCAGGAGATATCCGATGGCCACGATCGTGAACGCCGGAAGTGCCCGCTGGCCCAGCGCCCGCGTCAAGCGCCGCATCGCGGTGGCCGAACGAATGCCAGACTTGGCCGTCGCGGTTGCCATCGTCAGCCCGTGAGGTCCTCGGTGCCGAGGGCGCGGGCGTAGATCAGGACCGACACCAGGATTCCGGCCATGAGGACGAACGAGAGGGCGGAGGCGATCGGGTAGTCCGTCGACTGCAGGAAGCGACCCTGGATCACGTTGCCGATCATTCGCGTCTTGGGGCTGCCGAGCAGCTCCGCATTGACGTAGTCGCCCATCGTCGGGATGAACGTCAGGATCGACCCTGCGAACACGCCTGGCAGTGCGAGCGGAAAGGTGACTTTTCGGAACGTCTGCCAGCGGCTGGCGTACATGGCCGCGGCGGCTTCGAGCATCGCCTTGTCGATCTTCTCGAGCGCGACGTAGAGCGGAAGGATCATGAACGGCAGGAAGTTGTAGGTCAGCCCCGAGATCACAGCGACCGGGCTGTACAGGATCGAGAAGTCGACCGGCACGATCCCCAGGGTGTGCTTGAGGAAGGCGAGCACGGGTCCTTCGTCGCCGAGCAGGATCTGCCAGCTGATGGTTCGGATGAGGAAGCTGGTGAAGAACGGTGCGATGACCAGGAACAGCAGGAGGTTCTTGTATCGCCCGCCGCGGAACGCGATGGTGAATGCGACCGGGAAGCCGATGAGGAAATCGAGGGTGGTGCTGATCGCGCCGTAGAGAAGCGAGTTACCCCATTGCGTTGGAAACTTCGTCAGCGCGTCGGTGAATGGCTTCAGGGTCCCGGTGACCCTGAAGCCGTTGTCCAGCGTCCCGCTCGAAAGCGCCATCAGGAACATCTGGAACGCCGGCCAGATGAAGAAATACAGGAGCCAGAGCAGTCCGGGCGCAAGCAGGATGTAGGGCGCCAGTCCGAAGAACCGCCGTCGCAAGCTGTTTGGCCTAACAGCAGTCGCCCCGAACGTTGTCATTCGACCGGATCCAGTCGACTGGCTCAGCCGCCCGTGAGGTCGAGGTAGAGCTCGTCGAGCTTGGCCTCGAGCTCGTCACTGAGGAACTGGAAGTTGTGGAATTTCGCCTGCACGTCCGCAGGCGGAAAGATCAGCGGATTGCTTTCCGCGCCGGCATCGAGCTTCTTGATCTCGACATCGGCGCCTTTCACCGGGCACACGTAGTAGACGTAATCCTCGACCTGGGCGGCGATCACCGGGTCGTACACGAAGTTGATCATGAGCTCGGCCGTGTATTTGTTGACCGCGCCCTTCGGGATGATCATGTTGTCCGTCCAGATCATCACGCCCTCTTCGGGCACCTGGAAGACGTCGTCCTCGCTCCCGGACGAAGCAAGATCCCCCGACCAGACCATCGCAGCCCATGTCTTCTTGCTGGCGAAGTTCTTCAGGTACGAGTTGTCGGCAAAGATCAGGCCCTTGTCCACGAGCGCCTTGATGTCGTCGTGGACGGCCTGGAGGTCGTCGTCGGTCGTCTGCGCGGGATCGGCCGTCTTCCCCAGCTTGAGGAGGCCGAGGCCGAACGTGTCGCGGGACTCGGTGAGGAAGCTGACCTTGCTGGACTGGATGGCGAACAGGTCCTTGAGGCTCTTCGGTTCGGCGATGCCGGCGGTCTTCAAGCTCTTCTTGTTGTAGCCGATGCCGGTCATGCCCGACTGCCACGGGAAGTGGTAATCGTTCTTCGGATCCCAGACCTGGTTCTTGAGCGAGTCCTGCAGGTTGGTGACCGCATTCGGAACGTCGTCGTGGATGATCTGCTCCGCCCAGCCCTTGCTGATGATCTTGGCCGCGAGCCAGTCAGTGACGACGATGAGATCCCAGCCCGTCGGCGTTCCGGCCTGGAGCTGGGGTTGGATCTTGGCGTAGAAAGTCTTGTTGTCCTCGATGTCCTCGACGTAACTGACGTCGACCCCGTACTTCTTCTTGAACTGTTCGATCGTCGGCGACGACCCCTTGGTGTAGACGCCGGTGTCATACGCCTTGCCCGTGAGGTCGATGTAGGCCGGCCAGTTCGCGAACATCAGTGGGCCCGTTGGTGAGGGCAGCGGAGTCGGCGATGGGACCGGCGTCGGGCTGACGGGCGGGACGGTCGGAATGCTGATGGAGGCCGGCGCCGTGCTCCCGGTGGACGAGGCGCCACACGCGGCGAGGAACGCACTGAACCCAACGAGCGCGCTTCCCTGGAGGAAGCGCCGGCGGCTGATCGCCTGCTGTTCGACAGGGCTTGACGGCCCGGGCAGTTCGTCGGAGCTCATTGGATCTCCTCCATTTCGAGGCCTGGCGCTGGGGCATTGGCATCAGCCTTGCTGCCGGCGACCACGAATGAATGTTCGGGGAGCCATGCCAGTTGGACGTTTTCGCCTGGCCGCCACAGCTCGGCTTTCGTGGCACGCTCGACGTTCTGCTCATAGACGGTCACGCGATGGCCGTCGGCGAGCTTGACGATGTACTGGGTGCTCACGCCGAGGTAGGACGCATCGGTGATCGCACCCTCGAGACGATTCATACCGGCCGGAACGTCCTTCCCGGGCTCGAAGAGCCGGATCTTCTCCGGCCTCACGCCGACCGCGAGTGGCCCGTCGCGACCCTCGACCAGCGCGGCCGGGATGCTGCAGCCCACGCCGTTCGCGAGCCGGAGGTTGGCGTAGCCGTTCGAGTTGCCCTCGGCCGTCGCCGCGAGGAGGTTGCTGATGCCGAGGAAGCCGGCGACGAACCGCGTCTGGGGCCGCTCGTAGAGGACTTCCGGGTCGCCCAGCTGCTCGTACTTGCCATGGTTCATGACGGCGATGCGATCGGACATCGTCATCGCCTCCTCCTGATCGTGCGTCACGTAGATGAACGTGATCCCGACCTCCTGCTGGATGCGCTTCAGCTCGACCTGCATCTGCTTGCGCAGTTTCAGGTCAAGCGCGCCGAGTGGCTCGTCGAGCAGGAGGACGGCAGGCTTGTTGACGAGAGCGCGCGCGAGCGCGACGCGCTGCGCCTGGCCGCCCGAGATCTGGCTCGGCTTGCGCCGCTCGTAGCCGGGCAGCTCGACCAGCTCGAGCATCTCGGTGACGCGCTTCTTTACATCTGCATCGGTCGTCTTCTTGCGCCGGAGCCCGAAGGCGACGTTCTCGAAGATCGAAAGGTGGGGGAAAAGCGCGTAGTTCTGGAAAACGGTGTTGACGTTGCGCCTGTACGCCGGCAGCCAGGTGACGTCCTCGCCCGCGAGCTCGATCGTGCCTTCGGTCGGCTGCTCGAAGCCGCCGATCATGCGCAGGGTGGTCGTCTTGCCACAGCCGGACGGGCCGAGCAGGCTGAAGAACTCACCGTCCCTGACCTCGAGGTCGATATGGTCGACGGCGAGGAACCCCTGCTCCGAGCTGGCCCCGCCACCGCTCTTTGCGGGCGACCGCGCACCGGAATCCCCGCCGAAGCGCTTCGTCAGCTGGACCAGACGAACTGCGACGTCAGCCACGCGGCCGGGCATCTCCTCTGCCGGGTCTCCTCCTGGTCCTGCGCGCAGCGGACCCTGACCCGATGGCGGAGGATAGGCATCGCCGCGAAGGGGTGTCAATTCACGGATTCTCGGGATCGTCTGGCGCGCTTTCCTGCGAATCTCGCACGTTTCCGGCCCGCCGCACACGAATTCCGTGAGCTTTGGCGCTGCTTCAAAGGCCGCCGCCGCTCGAACGCCCGCCGCTGGGCCAACGCCAGCCAAAGCGGCAAAGCCCCGGCTACGCCAACGCCAGCCAATGCGGCAAAGCCCGCCGACCGGCCTTTCCTCAGAACCCCCCGCGAACACATGCCAATTGGCGCATATCCGATCGCTGGGCAACAGAGTGGAGCGAGCCGTTGGAGCCAGCCGCCCAGCTCGGTGAGCGATCCTGTGGAGAATCCGATCAGCCGTGAGCTGAGCAATCCGGTGAGCCACACGGTGAGCCGTGGTGAATGCGCCGCGAATTGCACGGTGACCCGGCGTTGAGTGCCACGTGGTTTGCTCGATGCGGCCAACGCTCCTACGCACCGGTCTATCTCACCGCCGCCAATGCCGCGAGATGCGCCAATTGGCATACGAATCCAGGGCTGTTCATGGAAACCGCCGCGCCCGGCCAGCGACCAGCCCCGTCGCCTGGGCAACGACAAACCCCGTCGCCCGGGCGGCGAAACCGGACGCGATCGAGCTCATCGGACGCGGGGTTCTCCGGCTCCGGCTGTACCGCGGCGTGCGGCAGGTCGACGTGGAGCGTGCGGCCGGCGTCGACCAGACCACGATCTCGCGACTCGAACGCGGCCGACGCCGCGGCTTGTCGCTCCGGCGATTGGCAGCAATCCTCGACGCGCTCGGCGTCGGCAAAATCCAGTTCGTGCCGGCCAGGCCGGCCGTGCCGTTCGGCGACGGCGCCCAGCTTGCGCTCGAGGATCGGTGGTTGCGGGCCGGGCGCCACGCCGAAGAGCGGCTGCGGCGGCCGACGCAAACCCGGACTACGATATCGGCGCGACCGTCGTCAGAACTCACTGCGTAGCCGGGCTCGGAAGGGCCGGGGCGGGTTGCGAGGAGAATCCCCGGCGTGATGCTGCAGATCACCGAGACCGCCGTCATGGAAGCGCTACGGCACGTCCAGGAGCCGGAGCTCGGCGGCGATCTCGTGACCCGGAACATGGTCCGGGACCTGCGCATCGATGGGGCGAAGGTCGCCTTCCAGATCGAGCTGACGACGCCGGCCTGTCCGCTCAAGGACGAGATCGAGTCGCGGGTCCACGCGGCGCTCGATCCGCTGGGCGTCGAGGCCGTCGAGCTGACCTGGGGCGCGACCGTTCGCCGCGCCGCACCGCGCACGGCCGAGCAGCTGCTGCCCGGCGTCAAAAACGTCCTCGCCGTCGCGAGCGGCAAGGGCGGCGTCGGCAAGAGCACGGTCGCGGTGAATCTCGCCGTCGCGCTCGCTCGCGACGGCGCCTCGGTCGGCCTGCTCGACGCCGACATCACCGGCCCGAACGTGCCCCTCATGCTGGGCCTCGACGGCCAGCCCCAGAAGTCGGACGACAACAAGATCATCCCGCTCACACGGCACGGCGTGAAGGCCATCTCGATCCAGTTCTTCGTGCCCGCCGGCCAGCCGATCATCTGGCGGGGACCGCTCGTCGGCGGTGCCATCACCCAGTTCCTGCGCGACGTCGACTGGGGCGACCTGGACTACCTCGTCATCGACCTGCCGCCGGGCACTTCCGACGCGCAGCTGACGCTCGCCCAGGCGGTGCCCGTCTCGGGCGCCGTGCTCGTGACGACGCCGCAGGAGGTGAGCCTGCTCGACGTCGAGAAGGCGCTGGCGATGTTCAAGCGAATGAGCGTGCCGGTCCTCGGACTGGTCGAGAACATGACCGCGTTCATCTGCCCCCACTGCGGCGAGGCGACCGAGATCTTCGGACGGGGCGGTGGCGAGCGTTTCGCAGCCAAGAATCAGCTGGAGTATCTCGGCGGCGTGCCGCTCGATATCACCGTCCGGCAGGGTGGCGACGTGGGCGTGCCCGCGGTCGCGCAGCGCGAGCCCGGGCCGGCGGCGCGGGCTTTGACAGGTATCGCGCGCACGATCGCGGCGCGGATGAGTGTGCGAGCCGCGGCCGCGGCAGCCCAGCCTGTCCTGACCGTCTCCTAGGTGGGAACGCCCTGCTAGCCGGCGGCGGCCCGAGCGCGGACGCGGGCAGGTCCTCCATCGATCGAGACGGCGCCCGGCTCGACGTCGATGACCATCCCCGGCATGGCCGGCTCGACCTGGACCCCCGACGTGGCGCACAGGGCACGGATGATCTCGCGCCGCTCGGACCAGTAGTGGACGAGGAGCCCCTGGACCACCCCTGAACGGGCGACGTGGTCGATCGCCTCGGGCGTGTCGAGGTGGCCGCGCCGCGTGTCGTCGGTCGACCCGTCCTCGAGTGTGGCTTCCAGGATCAGGAGCTCGCCGCCGCGGGCAAGGTCGACCACCATCTCGGACGGGCCCATGTCGCCGGCGTACACGACGCGCTCGCCGCGCGGCCCCAGGATGTCCATCGAGAAAGCGGGCACGTAGTGACCGACCGCGTGTGGGGTCACCGTCAGCGAGCCGATCTGGATCCGGTCGCCCGAGGTGTATTCGGTGATCGCGAAGGCCGGCTCGAAGAAGCCCGGGCGCTCGGCGATCGCCGCGGCGAGGTGCTCGAGCCGGCCCCGGCCCCCGGGCGGCAGGTACACCGGCAGGGGCTTCGGCGCCGGCTCGCCCCACGGGAACCGGTAGCGCAGCGGCCCGATGTCGATCCAGTGGTCGGCGTGGAAGTGGCCGACGAAGAGGGCGTTGAGCTTCTCGGCCCCGATTCGCGCCTGCACCTGCGACGCGATGCCGGCGCCGACGTCGAACAGGACGACCGTTCCGTCGGCCTCCACGAGGACCCCCGACTGCGCGCTGTCGCCGACGGGCCGCGCGCTTCCGGTGCCGAGGATGGTCAGGCGCATTGGTCCTCCGGGCGTGACGCTTGCGACACGGTAGCGGGTCGGCCTCGCGCACGTCTCAACCCGTGACGCCCTCGCGGATGTGGCGCAGGACGATCGCGGCGGTCGCGCTCGCGGCGCGGCCGCGGCCGAGCGGGCCGGCGAGGAAGCCGACGCGGGTCTCGCCATTCGTGCCGGCCGGCGTGGTTACCGCCACCGGACCGGCCCTTTCCCCGCCCACGCCGTGGAAGTTTGTTTCCTC
>CAYXVP010000060.1:0-1163 GCA_964468305.1 uncultured Anaerolinea sp.
TCGGCGTGGGCGGGCGGCGGTGGGCGGTACCGCCAAGGCCGCTGGAGACGCAGCATCGACCTCGGGCGTCGTCGGCTCCTCGGTGGCGGCGGCGGCGGTCTCGTCGCCGGACGCCGCCGCGTCGAATGCAGTGACGTCGTCCCGCCGCATGCTGGCCGGCGGCTCCGGGGCCGGCGCCTCCGGGGCCGGCGTTTCGACCGCTGGCGACTCGTTGCCGGCGTTCGCCTGCCCTTCGGCGACAGCCGCCGGAGCTTCGCGACTTGCCTCCGCACGGCGGACCTCGTTCACCACCAACGAGACCGTCATGTCAAATGTGTTGCCGTCCGTACGGATGACGATCGCATCGTCCGCGACCCGGAGGGGCGCCACGTCCCGATTCGAGTCCAGGTCGTCGCGCCGGCGGAGCTCCGTGAGGATTTTGCGACCCGCTTTCGAGTCGGGCTCGATGCCGCGCTCCAGCGCCCGTCGCTCGGCGCGCTCCTCGACGGAGGCGTCGAGGAAGACCTTGAGGTCGGCATCGGGCAGGACCACCGTCCCGATGTCGCGACCCGCCATCAGGATCCGCCCGCTGAGCGCCAGCGCACGCTGCCGCGCGAGCAGGGCGTGGCGGACCTCCGCGATGCCGGCATACGCCGACACCGCCGCGTCGACGTCCGGCCCGCGCACCTCGGTGGTGCGATCGACGCCGTCGACCGCGACGTGTGAGAGACGGCCCGTCCCGTCGTCCACGAGCTCGATCTCGGGGACGAGCCGCACGAGCGCGCTCGCATGCTCCGCCCGCAGTCTGCGATACAGGGCCAGCCACGTGATCGCGCGATACAGGAGCCCTGTGTCGCAGAAGCGGTAGCCGAGCCGCAACGCAGCCGCGGCGCCGACGCTGCTCTTGCCCGAAGCGGCAGGCCCGTCGAGCGCGACGACCAGCCCTCCGCGCGAACGCGTGGTGGTGGACACCCTCATCCCGGGCAGGATAGGTTGCCGCGAACGCGCACAACCGGCGGCTGGACTCGCCCCAGAGAGAAGTTGCGCACGCGCTCAACTGGCCAACCCTCCGCCCATCGTGAGCGCCTCCGTCGAGCCGCCGCCCGAGAGCCACCTCGTCGCCGTACCGAAGCACTTTCCCTAGCGCACCACCTTCACCGAGGTTTCACCCTCTCCAGACCCCC
>CAYXVP010000060.1:1173-9950 GCA_964468305.1 uncultured Anaerolinea sp.
CCCCTCGCCACGCCCGGGTGCCTAACCTCCTCTGGGCCGGCGGGGGGCGGCAAGACCCGGACCTTGCGGAGGACCGGCGGCTTCGACCTGCCGACCAGCGGCCGGATCGAGCTCCGGGGACGAGATGTCACGAAGGAGCCGCCGGACAAGCGGCCCGTCAACATGGTGTTCCAGAGCTACGCCCTGTTCCCCCACCTCGACGTCGCTGGCAACGTCGCCTTCGGGCTCAAGCGACGCGCCGTGGCCGGCGACGAGATCAGGCGCCGCACGGGCGCGATCCTCGAGAAGGTCCATCTCTCCGGCTATGAGAAGCGCCGGACCCATGAGCTGTCGGGCGGCCAGCAGCAACGGGTCGCGCTCGCGCGCGCGCTCGTGAACGAGCCGAACGTGCTCCTGCTCGACGAGCCGCTGGGTGCCCTCGACCTCAAGCTCCGCAAGCGCCTCCAGCTCGAGCTCAAGCGCATCCAGATGGACGTCGGGATCACCTTCGTCTACGTGACCCACGACCAGGAGGAGGCCCTGACCATGAGCGACCGAATTGCGGTCATGCACCACGGCCGGATCGAGCAGGTGGGCGCCCCGGAGGATCTCTACGATCGGCCCGCGTCGCCGTTCGTGGCCGACTTCATCGGCACGACCAACCTCCTTGCCGGTACGGTCGAGGCGGTCGATGGCGACACCGTCCGGATCCGCCTCGACTCGGGTGATCACTGCGTCGCAGCGGCCGACGGGCGCCTCGCCGGCAAGTCGATCCAGCTCAGCGTCCGGCCCGAGGCGATCTCGATCGGCGCCGCGAACGGGAGCAACGGTTCCGGCCACCTCGTGGCCGAGGTCGAGCAGGTTGCCTACCTCGGCGCCGCGGTGCAGTACCAGGTTCGAACCACCGGCGGCCTCGGCCTGTCGGTCCTGGCCGGGAAGACCGGCGCGCGCTTCGCATCGGGAGACTCCGTCTTGTTGGCTTGGGCCCCGGACGACGCCCTCGTGCTGGGCGATCGATCGGGCACAGTGGAGGACGCGTCATGACCGAGCGGATCGAGCCGGGGATGAGCTTCGAGGATGCACTCGAGCAGAAGCTCACGCAAGCGAACTGGAGCCGCCGCGAGTTCCTCGGCCGCGTCGCCGCATTCGGCGCCGCGACGGCCCTGACGCAGCTCCTGATCGCCTGCGGCCAGGCCGGGGCGAGCCCGACCGCGGCGCCCCCGACACCGGCTGCCACCGAAACCGCTCTGGCGACGCCGACGCCGGAGCCCACGCCGGTGCCCACCCCGGAGAAGGAGCTCTTCGTCTACAACTGGGACGGCTACATCGGCGATAAGACCGTCCAGAAGTTCCAGGACAAGTACGGGATCAAGGTGACCTACGACCTGTTCCCGGACGAACCGACGCAGATCACCAAGATCGGCAAGGACGGTGGCGGTTACGACGTCTCGTACCCGGCGTCGACATGGATGCCGAGCTTCATCAAGGACGGCGTCGTGCGCCAACTTGACCATTCACTCATCCCGAACCTCAAGAACCTGTCCGCCGCCTGGCAGACGCCCGGCTACGACCCGGGCAATGCGTACTCCGTGCCCAACTACTGGTGGACGACCGGCTACGCCTGGGACCCGCACAGGATCAACAAGGACCTCACAAGCTGGGCCGCCCTGTGGGACCCCGCGTACAAGAACCACATGGCCATGCTCGACGACCCGCGTGAGTGCTTCGGCGCCGCGGCGTTCCGGCTTGGCCTGTCGCCGAACACCACCGACACGGGTGAGCTCGACCAGATCCTGAACCTGCTCAAACAGCAGAAGCCGCTCCTGCGCCTGTACACGCAGGACGACATCGGCGACCTGACGAGCGGCACGCTATGGCTGACCCATGCGTGGTCTGGCGACTGGGTCCAGATGACCGCCGACAAGCCCGACACGAAGTACGTGATCCCCTCCGAGGGCGCGGTCAAGGGCAATGACGTCATGGTCGTCTTCTCGGGCGCGAAGCACCCGATCGCCGCCCACCTCTGGATCGACTTCAACCTCGACGGCGATATCAGCGCCGACAACACCAACGCCATCGGCTACATGGGCCCCAACGACGCGGCACTCCCGAAGATCGACGACTCGATCAAGGGTGACCCGCGCCTCAACCCGCCGCCGGAGGTGCTCGCCGAGCTCGTCGAGCTCAAGTACCTCGCGCCCGCCGATCTTGACCAGTACACGAATCGCTGGAACGCGCTCAAGGCGTGACCGCGACCGCGACACCCGCCGACCAGCCCCGCCACGCGGCCCTCCGGGAGACCGGGGGGCCGCGTCTTTCCGATCGGGTCTCCGCCGGAGTCCTGATCCTGCCCGGCGTCGTCTGGCTCACGATCCTCTTCCTGCTGCCGCTCGGGATCATGGCCGTGATCAGCCTCGGCGCGACCGATCCGAACGGCCATGTGACGCTCGCCCAGCCGAACCTGGACAACTACACCCAGGCGTTCCGACCGGAGTACTTCCCCGCGTTCGTCCGCTCGCTGTACTACGCCGGCGCGGCGACGGTGCTCTCGCTCGCCATCGGGTATCCCGTCGCGTACTGGATCTCGCGCCACGGTGGACGGCGCAAGATCCTGCTCCTCATTCTCGTCATGCTGCCGTTCTGGACAAGCTGGCTGATCCGGACCTACGCCTGGATGATCATCCTGCGCGACAACGGGATCGTGAACTCGACGCTCCTCGGGGTGGGCGTCATCGACGAGCCGATCCAGCTGCTCAACACCGACTTTGCCGTGATCCTGGGCATGACCTACGGCTTTCTGCCCTATGCGATCCTCCCACTCTTCGTGTCGATCGACCGGCTCGACCAGTCGCTGGTCCAGGCCGGTCGGGACCTGTACGCGTCCGGCCGCGGCGCGTTCCTGCACGTGACCCTGCCGCTGACCATGCCCGGGATCGTGGCGGCGGCGCTGCTGACGTTCATCCCCGCGCTGGGCGACTTCGTCACGCCGGACCTTCTCGGCGGCGCCCAGACGACCACGATCGCCAAGCTCGTCCAGGTCATATTCACGAGCGGGCACGACTGGCCGTACGGCTCGGCCCTCGGCTTTCTCCTCATGGCGGTCACGATCGCGGGGACGCTGCTCGCGCTGCGGAGCCTGCGCCGTGAGGTCATCGGGTGAGGTAAGGGCTGCTCCGGTGACCGAGCGACCCAGCCGCTGGCTGACCGCGTTCACCGTCGCGGTCTACGCGGTCCTGTTCGCGCCGATCGTGGTGCTCATCGTTTTCAGCTTCAACCAATCGCGCCGAAACTTCGTGTGGCTCGGCTTCACGACCGACTGGTACGGCAAGCTCGCGCACAACCAGCAGATCCTCGACGCGCTGTGGGTCACGATGCAGGTGGCCGTGGTGGCGGTCATCGGCTCGACGATCCTCGGATCGCTCCTGGGCCTCGGCCTGGCCCGGATCCGGTTCCGGGGCTCCGGCGCCGTCCAGACGCTCCTCCTGCTGCCGATGATCACGCCCGAGGTTGTGATGGGCATCAGCCTGCTGGTGTTCTTCACGCAGCTCTTCGGGTTGAACGGCTCGATCGGCCAGATCTCGCTCGCCCACATCACGTTCTGCATCTCGTACGTGGCGATCACGGTGCGGGCGCGGGCAGCGAGCCTTGATCCGCGGCTCGAGGAGGCGGCACGGGACCTCGGCGCTTCGGCGATGAGCGCGTTCCGGCACGTCACCCTGCCGCTCCTCGCGCCGGCGGTCGCGGCCGGCGCGATGCTCGCCTTCGCCCTCTCGTTCGACGACCTGATCGTTACCTCGTTCAATGCGGGCGTTGGCTCGACAACCCTGCCGATCCAGATCTACAGCTCGATCAAGTTCGGCGTCACGCCCCAGATCAACGCGATCTCCACGATCATCGTCGCGGTCGTCTCGATCGCGCTGCTGGTCGCATGGCGGCTCGGCGCATTCCGTACCGCGGCGCGCGCCGTGGTCGCCGATCCCGAGGCGGTGTAGGCGTCAGGCGGTCTTGCCTAGCGGCACCTGCTTGCTCGCGTCGATGAACGGGATCGCCGCGCTGCGGGCGGGCCAGAGCTCCCCGTCGGGCGCGACGATCTCGAGCTCCGTGCCGGCGCCCGCGAGCTCGATCGGCAGCCAGACGTAGCCGATGTTGCGCTCCAGGCGCGGGCTCCAGATGAGATCCGTGACCGTGCCCACCATCTCGCCGCGGTGCAGCGCCGGGCGCTTCTCGGCCAGCTCGAACGGCAGCGCGTCGCCCGGCGCCTCGATGCCGACGAGCCTGCGCGACACGCCCCTGGCCCGGATCGCGTCGAGGGCGGCCTTGCCGATGTAGTCGGCCGCCTGCGGCTCGACCAACCGCTCGAGGCCCATGATCTCGAACGGGTTGTTGGCGATGGTCATGTCCGAGCCGTAGTTGAAGATGCCGGCCTCGATCCGCCGCGCCTCGACCGGCGCCACTGGGCGAATGTTGAACTCGCGGCCTGCATCGAAGACGCGGTCCCACAGGTCGCCGCCGCGCGACGGATCGCGGAGGTAGATCTCGTAGCCGATCTCGCCGGTCCAGCCCGTGCGGCTGATGACGACCGGGATGCCGTCGACCTCCGTCGTGAGGGTCCAGTAGTACTTGACGTCGTCGATCGCCGGCCCGAACAGCTTGCGCAGCGTGTCGCGGGACCGAGGACCCTGGACCTGGATCGGGTAGACCTCGGGCTCGCGGACCTTGACGTCCAGGCCCGAGTTGACGGCCACGCCGCGTGCGTACAGCCCGGCATCGCTGTCGGCAAGGGCCAGCCACCAGCGGTTCTCCTCGACGCGCAGGAGCACCGGGTCGTTGACGATGCCGCCGTCGTCGGCGGTGATCAGGACGTACTTGCCCTGACCGATCGCGCACTTCTTCAGGTCGCGGCAGGTCAGGCTGTTGGTGAATGCCGAAGCATCCGGCCCCGTGATCTCGACGATCCGCTCGACCGCGACGTCCCACACCGTGACGTCGTTGAGCAGCGCCCAGTACTCCTCGACGGGGTCGCGGTAGTAACCGGGCAGGTACATGTGGTTGTAGATGTCGAAGGCGGCGCAGCCCGCCGCGAGCGTCTTCTCGAAGAACGGCGAGCGGCGATACCACGGGCCGAAGTAGAGGGTGCTCGACGTCGGCTTCGTCGCCGGGGGCGTCGCGAGTACGGCCATCGGATGGTCCTCCTGTGGGGTGGTGGGCGGGACTGGTTCAGGCACCATCCCACCTGCCGCCAGGGTCTTCGTAGTCCCAATCCGGGTCCTCGGGGTCGGTGACGATCAGCGCGTCGACGGCGACCGCCGCCTTGCCGGCGATCACCGGGTTGAGGTCCACCTCCCGCCACGCTGGGTTGGCTTCGAGCGCTCGACCGAGCCCGGCGATCACCTCGGCGACGGCGGTGCGATTCACGCCGCGCCTGCCGCGGAGGCCGTCGAGGAGGCGCGCACCGCGGAGCTCGTCGAGCATCTGCTGGGCGTGGCCGACGTCGATCGGCGCGATTCGGACGACCACGTCGTCGAGGACCTCGGCGAGGACCCCGCCGAGCCCGACGAGGACCAACGGGCCGAATTGCGGGTCCCGTCGGGCGCCCACGATCAGCTCGACGCCCGCGGCTGCCATCGGTTGGATGAGGACGCCGTCCGGATCGCTGCCCCGGCCTGCGGCGAGCACCCGCCGCAGCGCCGATTCGAGGGCCTTGCGGTTGGCGACGCCAAGCACGACGCCTCCCTGATCGCTCTTGTGGGCGAGGCCCGGCGCATCGAGCTTGACGGCGACCGGCCAGCCGAGCTCGTCGGCGGCCCGAACGGCCGGTTCGAGCATCGCCCTGGCATCGTCACCCTCGATCGCGATCGACGTGACGACCGGCAGGCCCGCCGCGCGGAGCAGCTCGAGCGACTCGCGCTCGGGGATCACGACAGGCGGGTGGAGCGCCGAGGTCGAGGTCGTCGTCGCCGCCACTGCCTTTGCGGCCGTGTCGTAGCCCCACGCCGGGACGCGTACCGCGAGGTCGGACCACGTCGCGCGAACCGGACCGGAATGGCGGCGTGCCTCGTGCCGGTGCTCCCACCAGGCCAACCGCGGGATCGCGCGGAACCCGGCGATCGCGCCGCGCAGGGCCGGCACACCGCCGCCGCGATCGAGGACCGCCAGTGCCTCCGGCGTCGCGTCGCCCGAGGTGAGTGAGACGAACACGGGCAGAATGTCCGGCTGATCCGCGGTCGCGGCGACGAGCTCCGCGGCGAGCCCTGCGGCGAGGTTCGACTCGCTGGTCGGCGATCCATATGGGAAGTCGTGCACGAGGGCCACGACGTCGTAGGCGCCCGAGCCCGCGAACGCCGCGAACGTCAGGCGATAGGTCTCGAGGTAGTCGCCGGTCCCCCAAGGGTCGATCGGGTTCTCGATGTGGGTCAGGGTCGGCAGGGCGGCCGCGATGGCGGCGCGCGCGGCAGTGGGGATCGGCGGCAGGTCGAGGCCGGTCCGGGGCACGAGATCCGCGATCAGCGACGCCTCGCCGGTCGAGACGGTGACCGCGGCGGTCCTTCCCCGCCTGACCCGGCGGCCGAGGCGGCGCATGCGGCTCACGAGCGCCGCCGCCTCCAGGAGCTCGTCGAGGTCGTCGCAGACCACGACCCCGGCGGCCCGGATGGCAGCTTCGCTCACCCGCGCGTCGCCGGCGAGCGACCCGGAGTGCGAGACCGCGGCCGCCTGGGCCTGCGGGCTCCTGCCCACCTTCACCGCGAGCACCGGCACGTTCGCCGCGAGCGCGCGATCCGCGAGCGCGAGGAAGCGCTCCGGGCGCTTGAAGCCCTCGACGAAGAGGACGATCGAGTCCGTGGTGGCGTCGTTCAGCGCGTCGGCCATGTAGTCGCAGACGTCGAGCATGACCTCGGAGCCGCAGCTGATGAGCCGGCTCCAGCCGATGCGCGGACCCGCGTTCATGAACGCGTTCGTGACGCTGCCCGACTGGGCGATGCCGACGGTCCCGCCGCGGGACAGCTCGGGCAGGTCGTCGTAGTACGTCGCGCTCGGCGCGTACAGGTCGATCACGCCCATGCAGTTCGGGCCGAGCAGCGCGATCCCCGACTCGGCCGCGATCGCCCCGACCTCGGCCTGCATCCGGGCGGCCGGCTCGCCGCCCTCGATGACCCCGCCGCCCGGGATGATGACGGCGGGCACCCCGAGCGCGGCCGCGTCGCGCATCACCGCCGTTGCTCGAGGCGGGCTGACGGCCGCGATCGCGATGTCGGGCACCTCCGGGAGCGAGCCGAGGTCCGGGTAGCAGGGCGCGCCATCGATCGTCTGGTATTTGGGATTGACGAGGTGGCAGCGCGTCGCCGCACCAAGCCGTTCGATGTTCCGGCGGAAGATCGCGACAGTGTCCGAGCTCGGGGACGCGCCCACGAGGGCGATCGACCGAGGGGCAAACAGCGGCCGGAGGTCGACCGTCCGGCGCGCCTCGCCGGTCGCGATCCCCACCCTCAGCCCACGACCCGGTCGACGCCACGTCGCTCGAGCGAGCGGGCGATGATCAGGCGCTGGATCTCGCTGGTCCCCTCCCAGATGCGGTCCACGCGCAGCTCGCGGAAGTAGCGCTCCGCCGGGTTCTCGCGCATGTAGCCGCGCCCGCCGAAGACCTGCAGCACGCGGTCGGCGCAGATGAAGGCCGCCTCGGACGCGAACAGCTTGGCCAGCGACGCCTTGGCGTGGACGACCTTGCGATCCGCGCCGCTGTCGGCGAGCCAGGCCGCCTCGCGGGTCAGCAGCCGCGCCGCCGAGGCGTCCGCGGCCGAGTTGGCGAGGGGGAAGCTGACGCCCTCGAAGTCGAAGATGCGCTCGCCGAACTGGACCCGCTCGGTCGCCCACTTGACGCCGAGCGTGAGGAGCCGCTCCATCGCCCCGAAGCAGCGCGCGCCGATGTGGATGCGCTCGGTGACGAACCACTCGTTCGCGAGGTCGTCCGCCGCCCCGATGCCCCCGAGACGGAGCGAGTCGGGGATGCGGACGTCATCGAGCCGGAACTGCGGGTGGCGATCCGCATAGGTATGCATGTAGGCGGGGTCGGCGACCATGGTGAGGCCGGGCGAGTCGTAGTCGACGAAGAACAGCGTCGGCAGGCGGGCGTCGCCGTCCACGACCATGGCCTGCATGATCATGAAGTCGGTGTTGTCCGGCCCGGTCACGAACCACTTCTCGCCGCTGAGGACCCAGCCATCGCCGTCCCGCACGGCCGTCGTGGCCAGCGTTCGCGCGTCGGAGCCGGCGCCCGGCTCAGTGACCGCGTAGGCGCCGAATCGCTCGCCGCGGAGGCTCGGGGCGAGGTAGCGCCGCTGCTGCTCCGGCGACGCGTGGACGAGCACGTCGTAGCCGCCGGGGACGAAGCTCCACAGGCCGCCGGTCGCCTGGCCGTACTGCTCGTGGACGAGCACCTGCTCGAAGACGGACCAACCCTTCCCGCCGACCTCGACCGGCAGCTCGCCACCGGCGAGCCCGGCCTCGATGGCCGCGCGCCGCAGCTCTCCTCCGATGGTCGGTGGGAGCCGGCCCCCCGCCCGCTCGAGCTCGACTTCGTGCGGTTGCAGGACCTCGACGACAAAGCGCCGCGCCTTCTCGCGCAGGGCCTCCTGGGCGGGCGTCAGCGCGAGATCCACCCGCTCGGCGCCTTCAGCTTCCCGCGGCCGCCGGAGTGGCCGTGCGTCCCGTCCCGTTGCCGGCCCGCGCGCCGACGCGCACGCCGCGCAGCCGGCCTCGGTCGCGGTCCTTGAGGATCGCCGCCGCCGCCAGCTTGCCCGGCG
>CAYXVP010000061.1:0-6327 GCA_964468305.1 uncultured Anaerolinea sp.
GGCGAACGACACCGGAAAGAAGACCGACGCTCGTTGCCAGTTGGATCGCCAGCAGCGTCTGAGGCGGGAACTCTGCAACGGCCCGCTTGCTGACGACCGTGCCGATACCCCAGCACGCGGCCGCAGCGAGGAGAAACAGCATGTTCCTTCGGCGGCCGCGCACTGGGTAGGTCATGGCTTCAGGTGCCGCACGGGCACGTTGGACCGCATCCGCAATCGCAGCACGCCATCGAGCTCACCTCCTTCCCATCACATTGGCTTCGTCGCGCGAACGATGACCGAATGCATCCCCTCGGCCGCTCGGTGCGCGGGCACGAGCTCGATGTCGATGAGCCCGGCGTCGCGAAGTCCCTTCCTGAACTCCCGGAAGGACAGCGCGCCGGCGATGCAGCCGACATAGGAGCCACGTTCTGCGCGCTGTTCTGGCGTGAGCGTGTCGTCCGCGACGATGTCGCTGACGCCGATCCGTCCGCCGGGCCGGAGCACGCGAGCGATCTCGCCGAACACCGCGCGCTTGTCCGAAGCGAGGTTGATCACGCAGTTGCTGATCACCACGTCGACGCTCGCGTCGGCCACCGGCAGCGCCTCGATCGTTCCCTTGCGGAACTCGACGTTCGAGGCTCCCGCCTCGGCCGCGTTGCGCCGAGCCAGCTCGAGCATCTCGTCGGTCATGTCCACGCCGATGGCACGGCCGTCAGGTCCGACGCGCCGCCCCGAGAGCAGGACATCGATCCCGCCGCCGGAACCGAGGTCGAGGACGGTCTCGCCCTCGCGGAGCTCCGCGACTGCGACGGGGTTGCCGCAGCCGAGCGAAGCCAGCAGCGCAGCATCGGGGAGCCCCTTTCGGGTCGCTGCGTCGTAAAGCGCCAGTCCGTCGGCGGCCGATGTCTCTGAACAGCAGTCGTCAGCACAGCAGCTGGTGGCACCAAGCACCTGAATCGACGTCTCGCGCTCGGACTTGGTCCTCACCACCGAGCGCGCCGCCTCCGCGTATCGATCGCGAACCATCTCCTGGATCTCGTTGAGTTCGAGTGCCGGATCGGACAACGTGTTGTTCACGGAAGATCTCGTCGAAGGACCGTGGCTGGGGTATCGATCTGCGTCAATATCGTCTCAATATCGAAGGTTGTCAATATCGAAATTCATCGATACCATGTCCGAGTATGGTCAAGTCGTCCGACCCAGACGTCCAGCTGCTCGCCGCGCTCGCGGACCCCTCCAGACTCGAGATCGTGCGACAGCTCGCCGGCCTGGCCGAGGTGTGTGCGTGCGACTTCACGGATTGCTGTGACGTGTCCCAGCCGACCGTGTCCCACCACCTCAAGGTCCTGCGTGACGCCGGCGTCGTGACCTCGGAGCGCCGCGGCAACTGGGTCTTCTACCGGATCGCCCCGAACCTCATCGAGCGTCTGGGCGGCATCGCTCAGTCACTTGTTCCCGGCGGCCTCATCCCGGTGACGGCGCTCGGCCCGCGTTCCAAGCTGCAGGCGACCCGACAGGTGATCCCGGTCGGGCAGGCCTGATCAGTCGGGGACGACCCCGGGTGGGATCAGCCAGCGCAGCGCGCCCTGGCTCGCGGCCGGCGACGCGTCCTGCAGGTCGATCCGCGCGATCGCGCCCTTGCGCAGCTCGATGGCCGCACCGGTCAGGGTCGAGGCAACGGCGCTGAAGTCAGGGTCGTGGCCTACCAGGACGATCCGTTTCGCCTCAGGGTGGTCGGCCAGGATGCTGCCGACGTCACGGAGCTCGAAGGCCATCGCGAGTCGGCGCTCGTCATCGGGCTCCACCTGGACGGCGTGGCCCACGATGCGTGCCGTCTGTGCGGCGCGGACCTTCGGCGACGTGAGAATCAGGTCCGGCTTCCAGCCGATATCCGCCAGCATGCTGCCCAGCCGCCGCGCCTGCCGCTTGCCCTTGGCCGAGAGTGGCCGCTCCGCGTCGTCACCAGGCCAGGCCATCGGATCGCCCGCGTCCGCGTGCCGGAGCAGGTAGAGCTCGAGAGGCTCTGCCTGGGGGATGGACATCGCGGACATCTCGGCCTCCTGGGACGCTGGGGCTTCGGTCGATACCGTCGAGGAGCCGCCTTCCGTCGAAGCACTCGCCTTCGACGACGCGATCCGTCCCGATGGTCCGCGCCGGCGGGCGGCCGGGCGTCCTCCGGTTGGCTGCCGCGCTGGGCTCGTTGATGCGCGCGAGCCCTGTGCCGGCGGCCGCGCCGGCTGCCGTCGCGCTGGTCGGTCGCCGGGGCCGGTCATGCCCTCGTGCTCGTGACGAGCGGCAGGAACGTGTGGATGCGGATCGCCAGCTCCTTCAGTGCGCGGTCGAAAGCGACCTCGCGCTCTTCGTCCGAGCCCCTCGCCTCGGCCGGGTCGTCGACACCCCAGTGCAGGGTCACAGCCCCGCCCGGGAAGACGGGGCAGGTGGTGCGCGCCCGGTCGCAGACGGTGATCACGTAATCAAAGCGCCTGCCGAGGAACATGCCCACCGGCTTCGACTGCGCGCCACTGATGTCGATCCCGACCTTCTCGAGCGCGCGGAACGTCAACGGGTTGACGGGGCGCGGGGTGACCCCGGCGCTCACGACCTCGAACGCGGCGCCGCCGTCGCGTCGCAGCAGGGCCTCGGCCATCTGTGACCGCGCCGAGTTGCCCGTGCACACGAAGATGACGCGGATGGGCCCGGCGGCGACGCCCGAGCCGTTGGTGGTCGACCTGATGCCCTGCGCAGTCATGGGTTCAGGTCTTCGATCCGGCCGGTCGCCAGGTACACGATCGATTCGCCGATGTTCGTCACGCGGTCCCCGATCCGCTCCACCCAGTGCGCCACGAGGATCAGCCGCGTGCCGCGCTCGACCGTGCGCGGATCCGTCCGCATGAGGTCGATCAGGTCGGCAAACGTCTTCCGGTACAGGTGATCGATCTCGTCGTCCCGAGCCGCGACCTCGCGGGCGATCCGGTCGTCGATGTCGATGAGGGCGCCGACGATGCCGCGCACCTGGTCAGCGGCGAGGCGGCCCATCTGCACGAGCTCGGCAGTCTCGCGGAGGGGTTCCCCGGCCAGGAAGCGGACCTGTTTCGCGATCGACGAGGCATGATCGCCGATCCGTTCCAGCTCGAAGGCCACGTGGTCAAGGCCGATGAGGAAGCGCAGGTCCCTCGCGACGGGCGATTGGGTGGCGACCGTCATGACGACCGTGTCGGCGATCTCACGCTGCGCCTCGTTGAGCCGGACGTCGGTCTCGATCACCCGCTCGGCTGTCTCGATATCCCGCTCGGCGACCGCTCGAACCGCGTCGCGGATCTGCGCTTCGACGAGCGAGCCCATGCGCAGGATTCCGTCCTTGACGATGCGCTCCTCGCGATCGAGGGTGGCGCGGGACTTCGGTAGATCTGCCGCCACGACCGTGACTCTGGGCTCTGTTTCGGCTTCCATCAACCGAACCTCCCGGAGATGTAGTCCTCGGTGAGCTGCTCGCGGGGGTTCGTGAAGATCTTGACCGTGTCGTCTGTCTCGACGAGGTAGCCCGCGCGGTCGTCGCCCATCGTGAAGAACGCGGTCCGGTCGCTGACCCGGGACGCCTGCTGCATGTTGTGGGTCACGATCACGATCGTGTACTGCCGGCGCAGCTCGGCGATCAGCTCCTCCACGCGGAGGGTGGCGATCGGGTCGAGAGCGGAAGCCGGCTCGTCCATGAGGATGACCTCTGGATCGACCGAAAGGGCGCGGGCGATGCACAGCCGTTGCTGCTGGCCACCGGACAGCGACGTGCCGGGCTGCTTGAGCTTGTCCTTGACCTCGTCCCACAGGGCCGCACGGCCGAGGGAGCGCTCCACGACCTCGTCGAGCTCGGAGCGCTTGTGGCGGCCCGTCAGCTTGAGCCCGGACACGACGTTGTCGTAGATGGACATCGTCGGGAACGGGTTCGGTCGCTGGAACACCATGCCGACCACGCGCCGGAGCTGGACGGCGTCGACCTCGGGGCTGTAGATGTCGATTCCGTCGAGCTTGATCGAGCCCTCGACCCGAGCGCCGGGGGTGAGCTCGTGCATCCGGTTCAGGGTTCGGAGGAACGTCGACTTGCCGCAGCCCGACGGTCCGATGATCGCGGTGACGGCCCGCGGCGGGATCGTCAGCTCTACGTTGCGGACCGCACGGAACGCGCCGTAGTAGACGCTCAGGCCCTCGATCGCGATCTCGCCGCCGCTCGCGGCAGCGCCGGTCTCGACCGGCGGGGGCGTTGGCGGCGGTGCCGGAGGGGTGAAGTGCGTCTCGGTCACGTGGATCGTCTCGGCCGCCCTCTCGGGCTCTCGCACCGCGGTCTCCAGGTTCATCTCCTCCACCCTAGCCGATCCGCTGGCCCCAGGACCGAGCCCGGACTGCCACGTTGATGACGAGCACGACGAGGAGGAGCAGGAACGCGGCGCCCCAGGCCTGCTGGTTCAAGGCGTCGACCGGCTGTCGTGCGTTGACGTAGATGAAGAGCGGCAGGGCGTCCATCGGCCGCCCGAAGTTGCCGACGTTCACCACGCGGCTGCCGAGGGCCGTGAACAGCAATGGTGCCGTCTCGCCCATGGCCCGCGCGAAGGCGAGCATCGACCCGGTCAGGATCCCGGGCAGGCCGGTGCGCAGCACCACGGACAGCACGGTTCGCCACACCGGTACCCCAAGGGCCAGCGATGCCTCGCGCAGCGCGTTGGGAACGAGGTTCAGGGACTCTTCGGTCGTGCGCATGACGACCGGGATCATGATCACGGCGAGTGCCACCGCGCCGGCGAACGCGTTGAACTGGTGGAACGGCAGGACCAGGAACGTGAACACGAAGATGCCGATCAAGATCGACGGCACGCCGACGAGGACGTCCGCGCAGAACCGGATGACACGCGCCGAGCGACGGCCTGCGAACTCACCGACGAACACGGCGGCCATGACCCCGACGGGCACGGCGATCAAGGCGGCCAGGGGCACCATCTGGAGGGTTCCGACGACCGCATTCGCCGCGCCGCCGCCGATGCCCAGGGCCTTCGGCGGCTTGGTGATCAGGTCGAGGCTGAATGCCGACAGGCCGTTCGCCGTCACGAACACGAGCACCGCGATGAGCGGCACCGCGCACAGCAGTGCCGCCCCGAAGGCGAGCGAGCGCATGACCCTGTCGACGGTGGTCCGCCGGGCGCCCACCCGGGTGCCGGTGAGGCG
This sequence comes from uncultured Anaerolinea sp., assembly GCA_964468305.1. GTDB lineage: Bacteria > Chloroflexota > Limnocylindria > Limnocylindrales > CSP1-4 > UBA5189. The sequence continues at coordinate 5,194 of CAYXVP010000061.1, forward strand.
CGCCGCGATCGAGGGGGAGGCGATGGTAGCCACGGTCACCGTGCGGCCTCGCCCCGGCCAGATACGCGCCACACGAGCAGCCGGGCGACCACGTTCAGGGTCATCGTGATCGCGAGCAGCGCCAGGCCCAGCCCGATCAGGGCCGACGTCTGCAGGCCGAGCCCTGCCTCGTTGAACGTCGTCGCGATCTGCGACGCGATCGTCTGCGACGACTCGAAGACGCTCTGCGGGATCTGTGTCTTGTTGCCGATGACCATGGTTACCGCCATGGTCTCGCCGAGGGCGCGGCCGAGACCGAGGATGATCGCGCCGACGATCCCCGAGCGGGCGTACGGCAGGACCGATTTCGTGATCATCTCCCAGCGCGTGGCGCCGAGGGCCAGCATCGCCTCGCGTTGCGAATCGGGCACGGCCGTGATCACGTCGCGGGAGATGGCGATGATCGTCGGCAGGATCATCAGTGTCAGGATCACGCCCGCAGCGAAAAGGCCGACGCCGAAGGGCGGCCCGGCGAAGATCGGGATCCAGCCAAGCACGCCCACGATCCACGCCTCGACGGTCTTCTGCAGGAACGGGCTGAGGACGAACACGCCCCAGAGCCCGAACACGACCGACGGGATCGCCGCCAGAAGCTCGATGGTGAAGGTCAGCGGGATCGCGACGCGTCGCGGCGCCAGCTCGGCGAGGTAGATCGCCGTCAGCAGCCCGATCGGGGTTGCCAGGACGATCGCGATGAGCGACGACCCGATGGTGCCGACGATGAACGGCAGCGCGCCATAGATCCCGGCGATCGGGTCCCATGTCGTCCCGGTAAGGAACGACAGCCCGAACTTGGACAGGGCCTGGTTCGAGTTCAGGAACAAGAGGACGCCGAGCAACCCCAGCACGGCCACGATCACCCACGCGAGGACGCCGCTCGACGCCCGGAAGAGCGTGTCCGGGACGCGCGAGGCGGCCTTGCCGAAGCGGGCGGCGGCGGCTGTGGCGGTGGCTGTCGTCATCGTCTCAGTTCAGCAGACATGAACTGGGCACCCGGCGCGGGAGCGGCCGGGTGCCCCGAACCTCGTCCGTCGGCGTTCCATCTGCCAGGTGGCCGACCCGCCAGTCGTGATCTGGTGGAGCTCTTCCAGAGCC
>CAYXVP010000061.1:6337-9926 GCA_964468305.1 uncultured Anaerolinea sp.
CGTCTTACTTCGCGAGGCACGAACCGGGGCCCCGGCGCGGGGGGCGGCGGGGGGCCCGAAACCCGTTCGTCGGGGGTGACAGGGGCCAGATGGCCGACCCGCCAGTCGTGATCTGGTGGAGCTCTTCGAGCGCCTTCTGCTGGATCTGGGCAGGGAGCGGCGCGTAGCCGATCGCCCTCTCCTCCTTCTGGCCGTCGGTCAGAGCCCAGTACAGGAACGCGACGAGGGCCTGGCCCTTGGCTGCGTCCGTCTGGTCCTGGTAGACCAGGAGGTAGGTGTAGGCGGCGATCGGGTACGTATCGTCGCCAGCGCCGTTGATGATCGGCTTCGCTCGGAAGTCTGCCGGGAAGTCCGCGAGCGCGCCCTCGGCCGCCGCGGTGACACCGGCCGACGAGCCCTGGACGAACTTGCCGTTGGCATTCTTCACCGCTGCGCTGGCGAGACCGGATACGACCGCGTACTGGAGCTCGACGTAACCGATCCGGCCATCGCCCGACTTCACCCCGCCGGAGACGCCGTCGTTGCCCGGTGCGCCGTCGCCGGTCGGCCAGTTGACTTCCTTGCCGACGCCCGGGCCGTTCTTCCACTCGTCGCTCACGGCCGCGAGGTACGTCGTGAAGGCGTTCGTTGTGCCCGAGCCGTCGGAGCGGTGGATGACCTTGATCGGGGTCGCCGGGATGTTCGCGGCGACGTCCGGGTTGAGCGCCGTGATGGCCGGGTCATTCCAGGCCGTGATCTTGCCCAGGAAGATCCCGGCGATCGCCGCGCCGTCGAGGTTGAGCTTGGAGATCTTGGCCTTGTCGGCGCCGGCGAGGTTGAAGATCACGACGACCGCACCGAGCGCAGTTGGGACATGGAGCATCTTCGTGCCGGCGGGCAACGCTGCAATCTCCGCGTCCTTCATCGCTGCGTCCGAGGCCCCGAAGTCGACGGTCTGCTGGGTGATGGCCTTGATGCCACCGCCCGAGCCGATGCCCTGGTAGTCGATCGTGACGTTCGGGTAGGCCTCGTTGAACTTCTCGACCCAGACCTGGTACAGGAGGGCCGGGAAGGTGGCGCCTGCGCCGCTCAGCGATACGTTGCCGGTCGGGGGCTGCGGAGTGGTCGGTCCAGTCGAGGCTGGCGGCTCGGTGGCGACGGTGCCGGTCGATGGCGACGGGGTCGCGCCCGGGCCGCTGCACGCGGCGAAGACGAAGGCCGCGCTCAGGGCGACGCTCGCCAGCCGGGACCTGCTCTTGAACACTCGATGGTTCCTCCATGTGCCACGTACCGGGCGTGGCGACCCATGTGTCACTGCTGAAGCGGTTCGAGCGTGCGGGCCAGCCGTCAACGGCCCGTCTTCCGGGTGTTAACAGCGGGTATCCGTTAACGGTGCGGGGCGTGGGCTGATCGGCGAGCCCGAGAGGCGCATGACAGACTCGGCCGATGGCACGCAAGCGGCCGAAGGCCGAGATCGCCGCTGCGGTCGACGTCGGGTCGTACTCGGTCCACCTGCTCGTTGCGAACGTCCGCGGGCATGTGCTGGAACCACTTCACGACGAGTCGGCGTTCCTGGGCCTGGGCCGGTCGATCGACGAGTCCGGCGGGCTCGGCGAGGCGCGGGCGCGCCTGGTCGAGACCATCTCGAACTACGCCATGCGCGCGTGGGCACTTGGCGCGACCCGGATCACGATCGTCGGCACGGATCCCCTGCGACGAGCGGCCGACGCGGACGAGACTGTTGGCGACATCGCGGGCGCGACCGGTCTGGAGGTCGGCATCCTCGGCCACGTCGAGGAGGCGCTCGTCTCGCTGATCGGGGTGCAGGCCGGCCGGCCGGTGCTCCGTGATACCGCCGTGGTCGACGTCGGCGGCGGGAGCACCGAGGTGCTCGCGGTCGGGCCGGCGCGAGATCCCGAGGCCGCCGGCCTCCAGCTCGGTGCCACACGCCTGACCGGGATGTATGTCCGCAGCGACCCGCCCAGCGAGGCGGAGGTCGCAGCAGTCCTCGGCCACTCGCTCCTGGCCATGGCCCAGGCACCTGCCTTCTCGCCAGCCGAGCTGATCGCCGTCGGTGGCACGGCGCGGAGCCTGCTTCGGGTCGGACCGCGCCTCGCCAATCGCACCCTGACGCACCGGCGCGTGCGGCGCGCGCTCACGCTCATGACGGTCGCGCCGGCGGCAGTCAACTCGGAGCGCTACGGGATCCGGCTCTCCCGCGCGTTCGTGCTCGCGGCCGGCGCCGCGATCCTTCTCGGCGCCCTCGATCGATACCGGCTGGACCGCCTGCGGGTCGCGGCGGGCGGGCTGCGGGAGGGGCTGATCCTGGCCGCGTCGCGTGCGGGCACGGGGTGGCGCGACGAGCTGCGCGAGCTGGCGCGGGGCTGGGACCGCTGAGCCCGATCAGACCGCCGGAGGACCGACCACGGCGCGCGCCATCCTGCGCGTGAAGGTGATCCCGACGACGGGCCGCCACGCCCGGCCGACACCCCGCCGGAGCCGCCCGAGCTCGCGTTCCCGTTCGCCCAGGTAGCTCACGGTGGCCGCTCGCTGCGCCGGCGTGAGCGCCGCGTGGCGCTCGCCGAGGAAGCCGCGAATCGCCGCCACGGCGAGGGTCGAGTCGTTCAGGGCCCCGAGGTGGTCCTGGAGCGCGACCAGCCGCTCGACGACCCAGTCCTTCTCGGGACCGAGCATCGTCCCGAGGAATTCGAGCGTGTAGCGCAGCCGTTTCGCCTCGATGCGCAGGCCGTGCAGTGTGGGCAGGTCGGCCCAGCGCACGGTCGAGGCGTAGGCGCGGACCTGCTCGTACGCCGCCCACACGCTGGAGGCGGCGCGATCGCCGGCCGTCCGATCCGGTGCGCCGGGATGCGGCGGGACCGCAGCCTCGATCGCGGTGACGAACTCGATCAGGGCGACCATGAGCCGCCGATGCCCGCGACTGTCGAGGTTGCGCCCGAGGCTCGCGGCAGCGGCCTCGCGCCGCGCCTCGAGAAACGCACGTAGCGGCGTGATCACGGATCGGTCTTCCCCGGTGTGCTGCTCCGCCCAGCGATCGAGCTCCTCGAGCCGGACGTCGAGGTCGCGGACCGAGCCGAGGGCATCGGCGAGCTCAGACAGTGCGGTTCGGATCGGCTTGACCTCCCGCCGGGGGTATGCCTCGCGGAAAACGCGCAGCGCGGCCCGCAGCCGACGCGTCGCGACGCGATACCGCTTCAAGGCATCCGTCTGGGAAGGGTCGCGGATCGCTTCCTCTCGTTCGAGCATGCGATCGACCTGGATCCACATCGCCTTCCTGCCGGCGCCGGCAAACGAGTCGGTCGGCTCGATCGGGCTCGGCTGGCGGCCGAGCGCAGGCAAGATCGGCTCAGCCTTCTGAGGAGCCGGTTCGCGGCGTGGTTCGCGCTGCGGACGTGGGCTGGCAGCGACCGTACGTGGCGGCTCGGCGCCGGAGTCAGGGGGCTCGGAATTCAATGAGACGGATGCAGATTTCGGTGCGGCGGGCTCGGCTTTCGCCGCATTCGGCTCGGCTTTCGCCGCAATCGGCTCGGCTTTCGGCGCCGCCGGCGGCGGCAGCGTCGGCGTCGGCGGGACCGGCCGCGCTGCCGGTGGC
>CAYXVP010000062.1:0-9795 GCA_964468305.1 uncultured Anaerolinea sp.
GTGACCGGAGCTCGCATGGCGCCCCCGAAAGGAGCCGCGAAATGGCGATGGTCCGCGTCGAACCGGTGGAGGTCCGGGTTCGAGCCGATTGGTTCGATGGTCGGCCGCGAGAGGTCACGCTCGCCGGTCGACGGCTGCGCGTCCTGGAGGTCCTGGGCGTCCGGGATGAGAGTGCCGCGTTCCCCGTGATCACGGGGCCGCGCACGCTGTTCGAGGTCGAGACGGCGGACGCCCGCATGACGCTCGTGTTCCGCCATCGCTCTCGGAAGTGGACACTCGAAGAGGTCGATCAGGACGCGAAGGCCGCATAGTACGCCTGCACCTGTCGGGCGAATCCCTGCGTTGCCAGGCTGCGCCGGATCGCTTATGCACGTGAAGTGCGCTCGCGATCCTGCTCGGGTGTCGCGGGTCTCGCTTCGACAGCGCAGGCGGTGACCTGGCAGCACATTGACCTGACGGCCGGGTGCCCCGGCCGATCTCGATCCGCTCGACTCCTCACGAGCCGGATCCACGGTGGCGATGACGGGCGGGCCGCGGCGGTACCCGCGCCCGCCCGTCGCACCGCGGCGCCTCTCGAAGCCCGGCCTGACCAGGGCGGCCCGGGCAGACCGCATAATCCGGGGCGTGCAAGCGCCCTCCTTCCGTGACCTGACGCTCGCTCAATTCGCCGATCGCTTGGCGTCGCAGGACCCGGTCCCGGGCGGCGGAAGCGCCTCAGCGGTCGCCGCAGCGCTCGGCGCGTCGCTCGTCGCGATGGTCGCGACCCTGTCAGAAGGACGAACCAGGTACGCCGAGCACCAGGTGCTCTACGAGCACGCAGCGCCGACCGCGCGGCGCCTGGCAGACGTTCTGTTCGGGCTCGCCGACGAGGACGCGGCCGCATATGCCGCGTGCGCATTCGCGCTGAAGCTCCCGCGCGAGGCGTTCGCCGACAAGGAGTACCGCGACCAGCAGATCAAGGCCACCGCGAAGGTTGCGGCCGAGGTGCCGCTCCGCTGCGTCGAGACGTGCCGCGAGGTCCTCGTCCTCGCCGAGGCGCTCGCCGGGCGCTCGAACGTCAACGCCTCGTCGGACCTGCGCGTTGCGGCACTGCTGCTCCAGGCAGCGGGCCACGGCGCGGCCGAAAACGTCCTCGTCAACCTGCCGCTCATCGGCGTCAACGAATGGACCGAGCGGACCGAGGCACATGTCAACGTGCTGCTCGACGACGTCGTACGGCTCGCCTCCGAGGTCCACGACCTCGTCTCGAGCGGCGAGCGGCGCGCGGCCCTCGACACGGTGCCCGAGCCGGTCGCGAGTCGGTGACGAGCGCCCCGGCCGCCGCCCCGATCGCGCGACGTCTGGAGGGAGCGCCGTTCGCTGGCGAGATCCGCGACCGGGTCGCCGGGGAGGTCAGGGCGCACGTCCGGGTGCGCGGCCATCCGCCGGGGCTCGCGGTCGTCGTCTGCGGCCGCAGCGCGCCCTCGATGGTCTACCTCGAGCGAATCCTCAAGGCCTGCGCCCAGGTCGGGATCGAGGGCTCGTTCGTGGACGTGCCGGGGATCGGCGCCGCCGACCAGGAGGCCAAGCTGACCCAGGCGATCCACGCCCTCAACGACGACCCGCGGGTCAACGGGATCATCGTCCAGATGCCGCTCCCCGACGGCGTCCAGCTGAAGACCGTCGTCGACGCCATCGACCCGCTGAAGGACATCGACGGCATCCACCCGCTGAACGCGGGCCTGTTGCGCCTGGGCTATGAGGGCTTCATCCCGGCGACGGCCCACGCCGCGCTGGAGATGATCCATCGGTCCGGCGTCGAGCTCGTCGGTGCGAACGCGGTCGTCGTCGGTCGATCGCCCGTCGTCGGGATGCCCCTGGCGTTCATGCTCACCAAGGAGGACGCAACGGTCACTGTGTGCCACTCGAAGACGCGCGACCTCGGCGCGGAGGTTCGTCGCGCCGACGTCCTGGTCGTCGCGGCCGGCAAGCCCGGTCTCGTCACCGGTGCCATGCTCAAGCCCGGGGTGGTCGTCATCGACGTCGGCATCAACGTCGTCGACGGCAGGATCGTGGGCGACGTCGATTTCGACAGCGCCGAGAAGGTGGCTTCCGCGATCACGCCGGTGCCCGGTGGAGTCGGCCCGCTCACGAACGCACTGCTGCTCAGCCACTTGATGCGGGCGGCACAGCGCCAGGACCAGGCAAAGGAGCATTTCGAGGCATGAGCACCGCCGAGGTCCCGACGACCGTCGCCACGCCCGCCGGGACGATGCCGTTGGGCACGCTCACCGACCTCGAGATCGCTCGGTCGGTCAACCCCCGGCCGATCGTGGAGGTCGCGCGCGATCTCGGGCTTCGCGACGACGAGATCGAGCCGTATGGCGCGGCGAAGGCGAAGATCACCCTCGAGGGCATCGAGCGCCTCGAGGCCGAGCGTCCTCGCGGCAAGTACGTCCTCGTCACGGCGATCAGTCCGACACCGCTGGGCGAGGGCAAGTCGACGACCACGGTCGGGCTGGCCCAGGGCCTGAATCGCATCGGCCGGCGGGCCGCGGTGTGCATCCGCCAGCCAAGCCTCGGCCCGGTGTTCGGGATCAAGGGCGGCGCCGCTGGCGGCGGCCGAAGCCAGGTCATCCCAATGGAGGACTTCAACCTCCACCTGACCGGCGACGTCCACGCGATCGGCGCGGCCCACAACCTGGCTGCCGCGTTCATCGACAACCACATCCACCACGGGAACGCGCTGGGCATCGATCCGTTGAACGTGCCCTGGCCGCGGGTGGTCGACATCAGCGATCGCACGTTGCGCAACGTCGTGGTGGGGCTCGGCGGGCGGGAGAACGGCTATCCGCGCGAGACCGAGTTCGTGATCACGGTCGCGTCCGAGGTGATGGCCGTGCTCGCCCTTGCCTCGGACCTCGCGGACCTCCGGGCCCGCCTCGGGCGGATGGTCCTGGCGACGACGCGCGACGGGCTGCCGATCACTGCCGAGGACCTGCGGGTCGCCGGGGCGATGGCGGTGCTGCTCAAAGACGCGATCAAGCCGAACCTGCTCCAGACGCTCGAGGGCGGCCCCGCGTTCGTCCACTGCGGGCCGTTCGCGAACATCGCCCACGGCAACAACTCGGTGCTCGCGGATCGGATCGCGCTGGCGACGAACGAGATCGTCTGCACGGAGGCGGGATTTGGCGCGGACATGGGCGCCGAGAAGTTCTTCGACATCAAGTGCCGCGCCTCCGGGCTCAAGCCGGACGCTGCGGTCGTGGTGGCCACGATTCGCGCCCTGAAGATGCACGGCGGCGTCGGCAGGATCGTGGCCGGCAAACCGCTCGATCCGGCCCTCCTGGCCGAGAACGTGGACGCCGTCACGGCCGGCGGCGCGAACCTCGCGAAACAGATCGAGAACGTGCGCCTTTTCAACGTGCCGGTCGTCGTGGCCATCAACTCGTTCCCGACCGACACGCAGGCTGAGGCCGAGGCGGTCAAGCGGGTGGCGCTGGCGGCCGGCGCCCGCGAGGCGGTCGTCGCAAACCACTGGGCAAAGGGCGGGGAAGGCGCGGCGGATCTCGCCGCCGCGGTGTGGGCCGCCGCCGAAGATGGTGCGCCCGACTTCAAGCTGCTCTACCCGGACGACGCTTCGCTGACCTCGAAGATCGAGACGATCGCGACGCAGGTGTACGGCGCCGATGGGGTCGACCTGAGCGCGCCGGCCGCCAAGCAGCTCGCGCAGTACGAATCCATGGGTTTTGGCCGCCTCCCGATCTGCATGGCCAAGAGCCAGTACTCGCTCAGCCACGACGCCGCGCTCAAGGGCCGCCCGACCGGCTGGCGCCTGCCGATCCGTGAGGTCCGGCTCTCGTCGGGAGCGGGATTCGTCACGCCACTCGCTGGCGAGATGCGGACGATGCCGGGCCTGCCTTCGAAGCCCGGCGGCGAGAACATCGACCTCGACGCGAACGGCGAGATCGTCGGGCTGTTCTAGCTCCCCGCGGCGGTCCTAGCTCCCCGCGGCCAGCAATGCGGCCCCGATGACGAACCCCAGCAGGATCCCCAGGCCGCCCATCACCCAGGCGAGGCGGTCGATCGGGCCGAGGTCCATGCCCTCGTGGGCGTGATCGTCGTGGCCGTGCGCCCCGCCGTGGTCGTCCGCTGCGCCGTGGGGCCCGACCATGGACTCACCGGCATGGGGATCGTGGCACTCGGTTTCGGCCATCGAGGCCATCCTACACTCGCGCGGTGACCCGGGACGCCCGGCTCCTCTTCCTGGCCCGGGCGGTCCGGATGTTCGGCTACGGCGCCCTCGGCGTCATCCTCGTCCTGTATTTGGCGGCTGCCGGCTTCGACGCGGGTTCGATCGGTGCCCTCCTGACGCTGACGCTCGTCGGCGACACGCTGATCAGCCTGTACCTGACGACCCACGCCGACCGATTCGGGCGGCGCCGGACGCTCGTCGTCGGGGCGCTGCTCCTCGTCGCAGCCGGCATCGTGTTCGCCTGGAGCACGGTCTTCATCGTGCTGCTCGTGGCGGCGACGATCGGCGTCCTGAGCCCTTCGGGCGCGGAGGTCGGGCCGTTCCTGCCGATCGAGCAGGCATCCCTGACCGAGGTCACGCCCACTTCGAGCCGGACCAATATCTATGCCTGGTACAACCTGACGGGTTCGATCGCGACGGCGGCCGGGGCGCTGGTGGCAGGCATCGCCGTCGGTGCGCTGCGCGCCGCCGGCTGGGACGAGTTGTCGGCGTACCGCGCGATCCTGGCCGGCTACGCGGTCGTCGGGCTGGCGCTGATCCCGATCGTTCGATCGATCTCAGCGGCCGTCGAGGTGCCAGCGGCCGACACCTCCATCGCGCGCCGGCTGGGCCTGGGCAAATCGCGAGGGGTCGTCTTCAGACTCGCAGCGCTCTTCTCCCTCGATGCCTTCGGCGGCGGGCTGATCGTCCAGAGCCTGCTCGCCTACTGGTTCCACACGCGCTTCGGGCTGCCCGAGCCGGTCCTCGGTGCGATCTTCTTCGGCGCCAACATCCTGGCGGCGATTTCGGCGCTGGCCGCCGCTCGTATCGCGGCGCGGATCGGGCTCATCAACACGATGGTCTTCACCCACCTGCCGTCGAACATCCTGTTGATGCTGGTGCCCCTAATGCCGACGGTCGAGCTCGCGATCCTCGTCCTGCTGACGCGATTCAGCATCAGCCAGATGGACGTGCCCGCTCGGCAGAGTTACACGGTCTCGATCGTCGAGCCGGATGAGCGCTCCGCGGCTGCGGGCGTCACTGGCGTGGCACGGACGACGGGGGCGGCCCTCTCGCCGCTCATCGCGGCGCCGCTCTTCGCTTCGGCCGCCCTCGCCTCGTGGCCGTTCTTCCTCGCCGGTGGCCTGAAGATCGTCTACGACCTGCTGCTCTGGCGAGCGTTTCGGAACAGGCCGCCCGACCCCCAGAATGGCTGACGCAGACGCGGCCCCGAGCTAGCTACGGTGCTGGATCGGCCCTGCGCCACCCCGGCCTGCCGAGGCGCCACCAGACGAAGCCGACGACGAGCAGCACCACGAGCACCAGGATCGCCGTGTCGTACGGCTGCAGGGCGTGCCGGATGTCGGTCCACCGGGAACCCAGCTGGACGCCCGCGAAGACCAGCAGGATCGACCACGGGATCGCTCCGAGGGTGGAATACAGGATGAACGTGCCGATCGGCATGCGCGCGACGCCCGCCGGGAACGAGATGAACGTGCGGACGATCGGCATGAGCCTGCTGAAGAACGCCGTCGCGGGCCCGTACTTCTGAAAGAAGCGCTCGGCGAGCTCGAGCTCGTGAGGCCGAATGAGCAGGTACTTACCCCACCGCTCGAGGAAGGGCCGTCCACCCCGCGCGCCGATGTAGTAGCCGATGATCGAGCCGATGGTGTTCCCGATCGTCGCCACGGCTACGACGATCCAGAACGACCACGGTCCGTGCGTGATCGGCTCGACCTTCGAAGGGTCCGAGACCAGGAAGCCGGCGTACGGCAGGACCAGCTCCGAGGGGAGCGGGATCATCGCCGATTCGATCGCCATCGCCAGCGTCACGCCGACGTAGCCGACCGCCCCATAGAGGGTGTTCAGGAACGGGATGACGATCTGGTCGATGAAGGCGAGCATCGGCGCAAGATAGCCGACTATCCTGCCCGCGTGACCTCCCAGGGCGTGGTCCTGACCGGGACGGACCTGACCGTCGCCGATGTCGAAGCGGTTGCGCGACACGGCGCAGAGGCCACCATCGACCCCACCGCGACGAAGCGCATGGAGCGCTCCCGCGCCGTCGTCGAGCGGCTCGTCGACGAGGGCGCCGTCGTCTACGGCGTGACCACGGGCGCAGGCGCCCTGGCCAACCGAGTCATCGACCGGGGCGACGCCGAGCGGCTCCAGCAGAACCTGCTGGTCAGCCACGCCGCCGGAGTGGGGGAGCCGCTCCCGCGCGAGGTGGTTCGGGCGATGCTGGTGCTGCGGGCGAACACGCTTGCCCTTGGACATTCCGGCGCTCGGCCGATCGTGGCCGAGCGCCTCCTTGACTTCCTTCGCCTCGGGATCAGCCCGGTGGTGCCGGCCCAGGGATCCGTCGGCGCGTCGGGCGATCTCGCGCCGCTTGCCCACCTGGCGCTGCCGTTGATCGGCCGCGGCCAGGTGGAGATGGGCGGCCAGACGTTGCCGGCGATGATGGCGCTGCGCGAGACGGGTCTCGAGCCGTTGCGCCTCGGGGCGAAGGAAGGGCTGGCGCTGCTGAACGGCACACAGCTCATGTCGGCGCTGGGCGCGCTCCTTGCCGTGGACGCGGACCGGCTGATCCGGACGGCGAGCGTCGCCGCGGCGATGTCGGTCGAGGCGCTGCTCGGCACGGACGTCGCCTTCTCGGAGGCATACCAGCTGGTTCGCCCCCACCCCGGCCAGGTCGAGATCGCGGCTGAGCTGCGGTGGCTCCTGCGCGACAGCGGGCTGCAGCGTTCCCACCACGCCTCGGCGCACAAGGTCCAGGACCCGTACTCGCTGCGTTGCGTCCCGCAGGTGCACGGCGCCGTGCGCGACGCGCTGGATCACCTCGGACGCGTGCTGGCCATCGAGATGAACGCGGCCACGGACAACCCGCTGATCTTCCCCGAGGGCCATGTCGCCGACGAGTCGGCACGGGCGACCGGGAACGGCCATGTGATCTCGGGCGGCAACTTCCACGGCGAGCCGATCGCACTCGCGCTCGACTTCGCGAAGCTCGCGATTGCCGAGCTGGGCTCGATCAGCGAGCGCCGGACGGCACTGCTGCTCGATCCGCATCTCAACGAGGGGCTACCGGCGTTCCTCGGCTCCGACACCGGCCTGGAGACGGGCTCGATGCTGTTGCAGTACACGGCGGCCGCGCTCGCCTCCGAGAACAAGGTCCTGGCCCACCCCGCCTCGGTCGACTCGATCCCGACGAGTGCCAACCAGGAGGACCACGTCTCGATGGGCCCGATCGCGGGCCGCCAGGCGCGCCAGATCCTCGGTCACGTCGAGCAGATCGTGGCCATCGAGCTCCTGTGCTCCGCGCGCGGCCTCGACCGGCGCCTCGCGATGTTGCCGGGTACCGAGCCCGGCGTTGGCGTCGCGGCGGCGCACGCGGCGATCCGCTCGATCGTGAAGCCCTGGGACGGTGACCGCGAACCTGGGCCGGACCTCGAGGCCGTCACCCGACTCGTGCGCGAGGCCCGATTCGCCGACCTCGCGGTGCCGGGTGGCGGACGGAAGACCCGGTCGACGGCGGTGTCGTGACGAGCGTCCGAATCATCGACGTCACCGACTCCGACGGCTTCCGGCGGATCCCGCCCTGCGTCGACCCCGGGTTCGACCACCGGACATGCGACTTCTGGGAGGACGACCGGCGCGGCTCGAAGGCCGCACGGCTGGCCTGGCTCGAACCCGCGCCCCCGGCTCAGTCTGAGCCGGATCGATCGGCCAACCCCTTCGCACCGACCGGCGGCCGTGCGTTCAACCCGTTCGACCCTCGAGCATCGTCCGCTTCGTCGTCCCCCGCAAAACGCTTCAACCCGTTCGGCGACAACGATGACGAAGGACCGTCGGACAACCCGTTCGCACCGCGACGTGAGCGGGGGCCCGCCGTCGCCGCGGATGCCCCGCGAAAACTCCAGCTCCTCGGCCGAGGGCTCACGGTCTTGGGCAGTTACGCCAAGGTCCTCGAGGCCGACGACGTGCCTGCGGCGTGGTGCCAGTTCGGTCCGTTGTCGGCATATCCGCGTGCCCAGCACGTGCGCGAGCTCTATCCGAAGCTCCCGAGCTCGCCGCTGCCGGCGGTCATCACCTGCATCGCGACGACGAAGGACGGGCGGCGTCATGGCTATGCCAGGCAGCTCGTGCTGGCGGTCGTCGAGGACCTGGCGGGCCGGGGCTTCTCCGCGGTGGAGGCGTATCCGGAGCCGCAGGCCGCGCCCGACTCGACGAGCGCCGCCAACCCGGCCTTCTGGGCGACGTGCGGCTTCGACCTGGCGGTCGACGATGCGCGCTTCCCGGTCGTCCGGAGGGAGCTGTGATCGCGCAACGGATCGCCGCGGTCTCCTGCCTCGCACTGGTCGTCGCCGCCTGCCAGTCGAGCCCGCCGACTGACTCGCCGAGCACCACCGAAGCGGTCAGCCTGCCCGGCGGCGTCCAATCCGCCGAACCGCCGGTGACGATCGGGCCACCGCCAAGCCCGACGCCCCCGGATGAGACCTCCCCGGTCGCGCTCGACCCGAGTGTCCTGGCATTCCTGCCCGAGAGCGTCGCTGGTACTCCCGTGACGGAGTCGGTCGACGAGGCGACGCAGGCGCTGGCCGACCCGTCGCTGCCGACCATCGCAGCCGCGGTCGACGCCGGTGTCGCGGTCGATGCCGGGAACGGGAACCTCGTCTACGCGTGGGTGGTTCGGCTCCGGCCCGACCGGTTCTCGGACGCGATCTACGGTCAGTGGCGGGACTCGTATGACGACGGCGCGTGCAGCGGCGCGGGCGGCGTCGTCGGCCGGGCCGAGGCCACCATCGACGCCCGGACCGTCTACATCACGAGTTGCGTCCAGGCCCTGCGGACGTACCACGTCTGGCTGAAGGACGAGGGCGTCCTCATCTCCGCCTCGGCAATCGGCGACGGCAAGTTCGGTGAGCTGCTCATGGACAACCTGCGCGTGCCCGCGGCGACAGCGTCATGACCGCCGCACTGCCGGGAGCGCGACCGGTTCGGGCGCCGCGCGGTACCGAGCTGAGCTGTCGCGGCTGGCAGCAGGAGGCCGCGCTCCGGATGCTCATGAACAACCTCGACCCTGCCGTCGCCGAGAACCCGGATGCGCTCGTCGTCTACGGCGGCACGGGTCGCGCGGCTCGGTCATGGGCGGCCTTCGATGCCATCGTTCGCGAGCTCCGCCGGCTCGGCGATGAGGAGACCCTGCTCGTCCAGTCGGGCAAGTCAGTCGGCGTGCTGCGAACCCACGAGTGGGCGCCGCGGGTCCTCATCGCGAACTCCAACCTGGTCGGCAAGTGGGCTACCTGGGAGCACTTCCGCGAGCTCGAGAAGGCCGGCCTGATGATGTACGGCCAGATGACCGCCGGCTCCTGGATCTACATCGGGACGCAGGGGATCCTGCAGGGGACCTACGAGACGTTTGCCGAGCTCGCCCGGCAGCACTTCGGCGGGACCCCCCGCGGCCGGGTCGTGCTCCCCGCGGGCCTCGGCGGGATGGGCGGCGCCCAGCCACTCGCGGTGCAGATGAGCGAGGGCGTGGCGCTCGTGATCGAGGTCGACGAGGGCCGCGGCGCCCAGCGCCA
>CAYXVP010000063.1:0-9794 GCA_964468305.1 uncultured Anaerolinea sp.
CCCCCAACGGCTACCCGGTCATTCCGTTTTACATTTTCTATTCGATGTTCGGCTACCAGCGAACCGGGGACCAGATCTGGGCCGCGGCAGACGCGCGCTCTCGCGGGTTCCTCATGGGCGAGACGGCGGGCCGAACGACGCTGACCGGGGAGGGACTGCAACACGACGACGGCCACAGCCACGTGCTCGCGTCGACGGTGCCGGCGGTCCGCCAGTACGACCCGACCTTCGCCTATGAGCTCGCGGCGATCATCCGCGACGGCATCGAGCGGATGCACGTCAAGGGCGAGGACGTCATCTACTACATCTCGATCTACAACGAGAACTACGCGCAGGCACCGAAGCCCGAGGGTGTCGACGAGGGCATCCTGCGCGGCATCTACCGATTCGCCAACGCGCCCAGGATCGCCGGCCGCAATGGCTCGAGGGGCAAGGCGGCCCCGACCGTGCGGCTGGTCGGCTCGGGCTCGATCCTGCTCCAGGTGCTGGCCGCGCAGCAGCTGCTGGCCGAGAAGCTGGGCATCGCCGCCGAGGTCTACTCCGCGCCTTCGTGGCCGATGCTCCGGCGTGACGCGCTCGCGGTCGATCGGTGGAACCGGCTGCACCCGGCCGAGACGCCGCGCGTCCCCTTCGTCGCGACGGTCCTCCCGGCAAAGGGCGGCCCGATTGTCGCCGCGTCGGACTGGATGAAGGCGCTGCCGGACCTCGTCCGGCCCTGGATCGAGGCACCGTTCGAGACGCTGGGCACCGATGGCTTTGGCCGCAGCGACACGCGCGACTCGCTCCGGTCCTGGTTCGAGATCGATCCGCCGAGCATCGCCGGCGCGGCGCTCTCGGCGCTCGCGAGGGCCGGCGCGATCACGCCCGAGGCGGCGGCGAAGGGCCTCGCCGATCTCGGCATCGACCCGGAGAAGGCGGACCCGCTCGAGGTCTAGCTGATCTCGGCCGCCGCGTCACTCGCCCGGCGGCGAGGTGCGTCAGCGAGTGCTCGCCGCGACCCGCGAGATGTGACCGTCCAGCTGCGTGACGTAGAGCTCGCCGGCGGCGTCCTCGCCGAATGACGAGATCCCGTTCCCGGCCTGGCCGACCTGGCGCGGCTTGCGGAAGTCGTCGGTCGATGGGTCGATGGCAAAGATCCGGCCGCTGCAGTAGTCGGCGAAGAGGTAGGTGCCTGCGAGCGCCGGATACTTCGTGCCCCTGTAGACGTAGCCGCCGACGACCGTGCAGCCGAGGTCGTGGCCGTACTCGGTCACCGGCCGCGTCAGGCCCTTCGTCGAGCAGTCGCTGCGGGGTGGGTAGCAGTGGTTGCCCTCCATCCTGTTCCAGCCGAGGTTCAGCCCACCGACCCCGGCGCGGGCGACGTCGACCTCCTCCCAGGCACCCTGGCCCACGTCGCCGATCCACAGGTCGCCGGTCGCGCGATCGAAGGAGTTGCGCCACGGGTTGCGCACCCCCATGAGCCAGATCTCGTCGCGGCCGGCGGCGTCGACGAACGGGTTGCCGGCCGGCGCCGAGTAGGGCACGGCGCCGTTCGGATGGTCGATGTCGAGGCGCATGACCTTGCCCAGCAGCGAGTCGCGGTCCTGGCCGCTGCCGAGCGGGTCGCCCCCGCCGCCGCCGTCACCGAAGAATGCGTACAGGTAGCCGTCCGGCCCGAACAGGAGGTCGCCGCCGTTGTGGTTCGGGAACGGATCGTCGACCGCCAGGATCTGGTGCAGGCTCGCGGGATCGAGCTTGTTCGGATCGGTCTTGTCGAGCGACAGGGTGGAGATGACGTCCTGGGTCCCGGTCGTGTAGTCGACGTACACCCGCGGGTCATTCGGGAAGTCGGGATGCAGCGCGAGGCCGAGCAGACCCTGCTCGCCGCCGCTGACGAGGGAAGCCCCCAGGTCGACCATCGGCTCGGGACGGACGGCGCCCGCCGCGTCGACGACCCATATCCGACCGTCCTGCGCGACGACGAAGAGCCGGCCGGAGCCATCGTCCGGCGCGGCGATGCCGAGTGGCCCGCCCTGGACCGAGGTGAACGGCTCGAGGCTGACGGACAGATGGAGAAGGTCGACCGGGCCCGCGCTAGCACGAGGGGTCGCGGCGGGCGTGCCTCGAGCGCCGGTCGCGATCGGCACGGCGGACGCGCTCGTTGCCGGTGAGGGTGTCGCGCTGGTCGCCGGCTCGCCCGAGCAACCACTCGCGGCGGCCAGCACGAAGGAGCCGAGCAGGATCGCGCGGCCGTGCCGAGGACGCATCGTGGGAATGTACGCGCCGCGCGCCGAGCGGGTTCCCGGGTGCTAGGCTCGCCCGCCGTGGAAGCGTTCGAGATCGACGACGTCCTGGTCGAGCTGGCCGCGTCGGGGCGGCTCTATCACGAATTCGTGCGCACGCATGACCTCTCGGTCGGGCTCTACCGGCTTCCCGCGGGAGGGACCGATCCCCAGGGCCCGCACACCGAGGACGAGGTCTACCACGTGGTCCGGGGCCGGGCGACGATGACGGTCGGCGGCGCGCAGCGGCCCGTCAGCCCGGGGTCGATCGTGTTCGTCGGCGCCGACGTCCCGCACCGATTTCACGACATCGAGGAAGAGCTGGTCATCCTGGTGGTCTTCGGCCCGGCCGCGTACACCCACCGCGTCGACCACGAGCGCGGCCAGCCGCCCGGGGCCGCGCCGGCCTGACCGGCTCCGGCCCAGCGGCCGGGGACTCGAGCCCGGAGCTCGACGGCCCGCCCCGCTGCCCGGCCCACGGGATCGTGGCGAAAGAAGACGAAGACGTCGTCGCCGGCGCTGAGGAAGGGCTCGATCCGCGAGGCCCAGCCATCCAGCCCCGCGGCGTCGTAGTCGTGCAGCCGGAGGCGCAGGTACAGGAACGAGCCGGTTCGGCGGATCGTCGGCGGCTCGCGCTCCGGTCCGCCGCCGGCCTCGGAACCGCCGTCCCCGGCCGCGCCCTCGTCACCCTCCGGTGGCAACTCCGTCGTGCACAGTGTCGCTCCCGCCGTTCGCAACGCGGCGAACGTCTCGTCGACGTGCCAGGAGCGGTCCTGCAGCTCGACAACCAGCGGGATCTCGCGCGGCCACGCCTCAAGCAGCGCCGCCAGTCGCGCATCCGCGACCGCGGCGTCGCCGCCGACCCACGGCCCGTCGCGTCGGATCTCGGCCGGGACGCGGATCAGGACGCAGCCCAGGCGCTCGCCGAACTCGCCGAGCGGCTCCGTCAGCCAGCGCACGCTGTCTTCGGGTGCGCCCCACAGCGCGCGCACCGCCGAGCCGCGCTGGGCCCTCACACTGAAGCGGAACTCCGCGGGCGTGGCCCGCACCCAGCCCCGAATCGCCGAGGGCGTCGGGCGGCGCCGGAACGTCGCGTTCAGCTCGACGGCCGGCAGGCGGGTGGCATAGGCGGCGAGGCGATCCGCGGCCCGAGTTCCCGCCGGGTAGAGGCGCGGCGCCCAGTCGGGGTAGGCGAAGCCGGAGGTCCCGACGAGCAGGCGCCCGGTCCGAGACGTCAGGCGCACCCTCGGGTCCCACAGGCGCGGTCGGCCACGCCCAGCATCGTCCGCTCGATCACGTCGAGCTCGTCGCGGTCGATGCCGGACAGGAAGTACTCGGCGATGCCGCGCAGATGCGTTGGGGCCGCCGTTCGCAGCCGGTTCAGCCCGGCCTCGGTGAGGGCCGCCTCGGCGCCGCGAAGATCGCTGGAGCAGGTCACCCGGGCCACGAGGCCGTCGTCGACCAGCCGGTCGATGAGCCGCGTCGCGCCGCTCTTCGAGAGCGTCAACGAGTCGGCGAGGCGGCCCATGCGCAGGCGCCGATCGGGTGCCTCGGCCAGGAACAGCAGGGCGACGTACTCCTGGAGCGACAGGCCATGCTCCGCGCGAAGGTCCTCGTCCATGCGCCGCGAGACGTGCGCGTGCGCGCGGACGAACGCGCGCCACGGCGCGAGGCGCGGGTCGCGGGCCCGCAGGGCGGGCGTCGGGAATTGGGTCGCTGTCGGCATGGTTCGAGAATCGTACGGCCCAGCTTGTTGCGCGGTCAACGAGCGTCGCAACGCCGGCCACGCGAGCGGCTAGCATCGCTCGCGATGCAAGCCTTCGATATCGAGGCGATCCGCGCCCGCTTCCCGGCTCTCGCGCTGACCCACGAGGGCCAGCCGATGGCGTTCTTCGACGGCCCCGGCGGAACACAGGTCCCGCAGTCCGTGATCGACGCGGTGTCCGGCTACTACCGCGAGGCGAACGCGAACCGGAGCGGCGCATTCCTGACCTCGCGGCGCACGGAGGCGATCGTCCGGGATGCCCACGCCGCGCTCGGCGACCTCCTCGGCGTCGACGGGACCGACATCACCATCGGCCCGAACATGACCACGCTGACCTTCGGCATCTCGCGCTCGATCGGGGCGACGCTGCGTCCCGGCGACGAGCTGGTGGTGACCGGCCTCGACCACCAGGCGAACGTCGACCCGTGGATCACGGCGGCACGCGACAACGAGGCGATCGTCCGGACCTGGGAGCCGGACCTCGGCGACTGCACGCTCAGCCTCGACGTCCTCCAGTCAATCCTCACCGATCGGACGCGCCTCGTCGCCGTCGGCTGGGCCTCGAACGCCGTCGGCACGATCAACCCGATCCGCAAGATCGCGGATGTGGTCCACCGAGCCGGGGCATTGCTGTACGTCGATGCCGTCCACGCCGCACCGCACATCGCCCTCGACGCCGTTGCGGTCGGCGCGGACTTCGTGGCCTGCTCGGTCTACAAGTTCTTCGGGCCGCACCTCGGGGCGCTGTACGGCCGGCGCGAGGTCCTCGAGACCCTGCCCATCTACAAGGTCCGCCCCTCGCACGACGGCTTCGAGACGGGCACCGCGAACCACGAGGGCGACGCCGGGGCAGCGGCGGCCGTCGAGTACCTCGCCGACCTCGGCGTCGGCTATGGCGGCGCGTACGCTGCCGCATCACGGCGGGAGCGCGTGCTTGCCGGCATGCGCGCGATTCGCGCCTACGAGGTTGACCTGTACCGCTACCTCGCCGGCCGCCTCGGCGAGATCCCCGGCGTCCGGATCTTCGGCCTGACCGCCGACGACGACATGGAGCGCCGAACGCCGACGGCCGCGATCACGATCGACGGCGTCACGCCGCGCGCCGCGGCCGAGGAGCTCGGCGGCAAGGGCATCGCGGTCTGGCACGGCGACTTCTACGCCACCGGGCTCATCGAGCGGCTCGGGTTCGGCTCGACCGGCGTCCTCCGGATCGGGCTGACCCACTACAACACGCGCGCCGAGGTCGACCGGCTCATCGAGGCGCTGTCGAGGATCGCCGGCGGGCGAAGGGTCGCCGCCTGAGGCGGTCGCCGTGAGCATCTCGCCGGCCACCCGCTCGTTCGGCGGCCAGAGCATGACGGCGCCACTCCGCGATGCGCTGCTTAAGGCGCCGGGCCCGGCGTTCGGGCGGGCGTTTGCAGACCCGGCCCACGGCTTCCTGCACGCCTGCGATCTCGAGGTCGCTCAGCGCCAGCACGCGGCGTTCGCCGACCTCCTCGCCTCGCTCGGCACGAGAGTCCATCTGCTCGACGCCGAGACCGAGAGCCCCGATCTCGTCTATGCCTTCGATCCGCTGCTGGTGACCGACCGCGGGGCCATCCCGCTGCGTCCGGGCAAGCCCAACCGGCGGGGCGAGCCTGCGGCGATCGAGGCCTGGACGCTCGACCGCGGCATCCCCACGGTGGGCCGGATCGAGGCGCCGGGCACGATCGAGGGCGGCGACACGCTGTGGCTCCGACCGGACCTCTTCTGCATCGGACGGACGCTGCGGACGAACGATGACGGGGCGCGGCAGCTCGCCGCGCTCGTCGGCGGCGACGTCCGGATCTTCGACGTGCCCTACTGGCGCGGCCGCGCAGAGCTCGTCCACCTGATGTCCGTGATCAGCCCGGTCGCCGACGACCTTGCCGTGGCCTACCTGCCGCTCATGCCGGTCGGGCTGTGGCAGCTGCTCCAGGATCTGCGCTACCGGCTGGTCGAGGTTGAGGAGGACGAGTACCCGGCGCTCGCCTGCAACGTCCTCGCGGTCCGGCCAGGCGTGGTGATCCTCGCCGAGGGGAACCCGAAGATCTCCGCCGCGCTCGCAGCGCGCGGCGTGGAGGTGCACACGTACGCGGCCACGGAGGTCGGCGTGAACGGCTCGGGCGGACCGACGTGCATGACCCGCCCGATCCTGCGCGCGTGACCGTGTCGACGGCATTGCGCGAGATCGAGCTGGCGGCGGCGAACGCCGTCGACGCCGAATGGACGACCGCCGCGCTGGAGCGCCTCGTCCGCGTCCCGAGCGTCACCGGCGACGAGCGCGCGGTGCAGGACGCGGTCGCGGACCTGCTCGCCGAGATCGGCATGCCGGCGGAGCGCCTGGAGCCGCATCCGGCCGAGGCCCGCGCCGATCCGGACTGGCCGGGCGAGGAGATGCCTCGCGACAGCTTGCCGATCGTGCTGGGCCGGCTCGGTAGGCCGGGCGGGCGCCGCCTGATCCTCGTCGGTCATGTCGATGTCGTTCCGATCGGTGATCCTGGGACGTGGTCGCACGATCCGTGGGCCGCGGCGCGCGACGGCGAGTGCGTGTACGGCCGCGGCGCGTGTGACATGAAGGGCGGGGTTGCCTCGATCCTCGGCGCGCTGCAGGCGCTCGCCCGGGCCGGGATCGAGCCGCGGCTCGGGGGCGAGATTCTCTTCGCCAGCGTGCCGTCGGAGGAGGACGGCGGGCAGGGCATGCTGGCGGCGATTCGCGCCGGTGTGACGGGCGACATGGCGGTCATCACCGAGCCGACCGGGCTGGACATCGTGATCGCCCATGCCGGAGCCATCACGTTCCGGCTGACGGTGCCCGGCCGGGCAGCGCACGCATCGGTGCGGCGCGAGGGCGTCTCGGCGCTCGACAACCTGCAGACGCTCGTTGGCGCGCTGAAGGCCGACGAGTCCAGTCGCAACAACGCGGAGACCGACCCGCTCATGACCGTCCACGGCCTGCCCTACGCGACGATCATCGGCAAGGTCTCGGGCGGGGACTGGGCGTCGACCGTGATGGACCGTGTCGTCGCCGAGGGCCGCTACGGCGTGAAGCTCGGGCAGACCGGGCGCGACGCGGAGCGTGACCTCCTCCGCTGCATCGACGATGCGAACGAGTCGGACCCGTTCCTGCGCGACCATCCGGCCGCCGTCGAGGTCACCGGCGGCCGCTACTCGTCGGCGCGGATCCCCGCCGACCATCCGCTGCCGACCGGCCTCGCGGCGGTGGCCCGCTCGATCGTCGGGCGTGAGATCGCATTCCACGGCGAGCCCTATGGCGCCGACATGCGACTCCTGGTGAACGAGGGCCGAACGCCGACCGTGATCTTCGGGCCGGGCGACAAGCGGATCGCGCACACCGCCGACGAGTGGGTCTCGGTCGACGAGGTCGTGGCCTGTGCGCGAACCCTCGCCGCCTGGCTGGTACGCGAGCTCGTCGCCTGACGCGTCGCGCTTACGGCGTCGCCGCGGCGGCGGCGATCGCGGCCCGCCGGTTGAGGAGCAGCCACACCGGCGCCAGCACGAGCCCGACACCGAGGAAGCCGAGGGTCGTGTAGCCGGCAACGGCGACGATCACGCCGCTGCCCAGGCTGGCGACGGCCGAGGTGGTCCAGATCACGGCGTCGGCGACGCCCTGCACCCGCGCCCGATCCGCGAGGTCGACGCCGGCCGAGAGCAATGTGCTGCCGGCCACGAAACCAAGGTTCCAGCCGAAGCCGAGGAGGAACAGGGCGACGAAGAGGAGGCGGTCGCTCTCGGGCGGGGCCAGGGCCGCGAGGAGGGAAGCTGCCACGAGCACGCCGGTGCCGAGGAAGATCGTGCGCAGCGCGCCGACTCGCTGTGAGATCCAGCCCGACAGGGGTGCAAGGGCGTACATGCCGGCGACATGCCCGCTGATCACGAGCCCGACGGTGCCCAGGCCGTGGTTGTGCGCCGTCAGGTGGAGCGGCGTCATCGTCATGATCAGGACCATCGTGGCCTGGCCGGCGACGAGGGCGGCGAGCGCGGCCAGCACCGATGGTCGCATCAGGATCTGGCGCACGGGCAGGGCAGGCCCGTCGCCCTCGAGGCGGGTCGTGGATTCCTTGGCGAGTGCGAACGGATCCGGCCGCAGGAAGACGAACGAGAGCAGGGCGGCGAGGCTCACGAACACGACTGGCACGAGATACGGGCCGGCGAGGGCCGGGAGGCCGAGCCTCGGCGCGAAGTCGCCGGCGATGGGCACAAGCCACGGACCGACGACACCGCCGATCGTCGCGCCCCAGACCACGAACCCGATCGCAACCGCCCGCCGCTTCGCAGGAACGAGGTCTGCGGCGGCGTAGCGCGACAGGTTCGTCGACGAGTTCCCGAAGCCGATGAGGAACGCGCCCAGGATGAGGAGCGGGAACGAGCGCAGCACCACCGCCCCGGTTGCGATCACACCCCCGACGACGCCGGTCAGGTAGCCGCCCGTCAACCCCGCCCGGCGGCCGCGGCGAGCCATGACCCGGGACAACGCGATCGCGCCCATGGCCGCCCCAAAGACGACCGCGGCGCCCGGGGCGCCCGCGAGCGCGGGCGTGCCCAGCAGCTGCTGCCCGACGATCGCCGCCACGGTGGCGGCGGCGATGTTGCCGGTGCTCCCCAGGGCGACGCCCGCAAAAAGGGCAAGGCGGGAGCGCTCGCGTGCGGCGTCGAGTGCCGCCGCGTCGAGGTGGGCGGCCTCGTGGGCCATGAACGACATCGGCCGATGATAGGTGTGGGTCAGGCGAACAGCGTCTCGAGCGCGGCAGCGAAGGCCGCCGTTTGCCGGTCGACGTCGTCAGCCGTCGTCGCGGGCGACATCAGGGCCATGTTGTGGAACGGCGTCATCAGCACGCCCCGGTTCATGACCCACAGGTGGAGCAGCCGCTCGAGGGCGACGTCGGCGTGCGCGATCTGGTCGGCGCCATCGCGCGGCGGGCGGGGCATGAAGTGGTACTCCCCGCGGGCGCCGAGCCGGGTCACGCTCCAGGGCGCGGCGTGCCGGTCGATGGCAGCCTGGACGCCGCGCTCCCAGCGCGCCGCGAGCGGCAGCATCCGCTCGAAGGCATCGGCGGTCAGCACCTCCCCGAGCGCGGCGCGCGCGGCGGCCATCGACAGGGCATAGCCGGCGAGGGTGCCGCCGATCCCGCCGACGTCCGCGTCCTCGTACGGCACGCTCGCCCTGACGCGGTCGGCGACCTCGGCGGTCATGCCGTAGGCGGCCACGGGCATGCCGCCGCCGATCGTCTTCCCGATGACGAACATGTCCGGCGTGTAGCCGCCCGCGCCGGTGACTCCGCCGGGCCCGGCGCAGATCGTGTGCGTCTCGTCGTGGATCAGGATGGTGCCGTGGCGCCGCGTGATGTCGCGCACGCCCTCGAGGTAGCCCGGCTCGGGGAGCACGATCCCGACGTTCGTGAGCGCCGGCTCGATCAGCAGCGCCGCCACCTGCCCGTCGGCGAGCGCCGCCTCGAGCGCCTCCAGGTCGTTGAACGGGACGACCCGCGTCGTCAGAGCGGGATCGATCGCCGGCCCGAGATTGCCGCGCCGCGCGACCACGCGCTCACCGTCGAGCACGGCGATCGTCTCGTCGACGGAGCCGTGGTAGCAGTACTCGTGGACCGCGACCAGCGGCCGGCCGGTGATCGCGCGGGCGATCCGGAGCGAGAACCGGTTTGCGTCGGTGGCGCTCAGCGTGAACTGCCACGCCGGCAGCCCGAAGCGCCGCGCCAGCTCCTCGCCGACCC
>CAYXVP010000064.1:0-2156 GCA_964468305.1 uncultured Anaerolinea sp.
AGCTGACCCTCATCAAGCTCCGCGACAGGATCGAAGGTCGTCCCGCTCGGTCCGCCCCGGTCGGTCCGCTGATCGACGAGGAGGGCGAACCCCAGGAGACCGATCAGACGGCGGACGAGGCCGAGGCGGCGTGGACTGGCAAGCGTCGCGACACGTTGCCCGGCGAGCTGACCGACGATGCGCTCGTCACCGCGAAGGCGCAGCTTGCCGACGCGGTCGAGGCGTTCATGGGCGTACTGCAGGCACCGAACGTCGTCCGTGAGATCAGTGCCATCGATCGCGCCAACCTGGCGAAGTACCTGACCATCGCGAAGCTCCGGCTCGAAAACGCGATCGCCGTCGTCCGAAGCGAGTCGCCGATCCGCTAGCGCCGAACTAGCCCACGAATCGAAAGAGCCTCGTCGGTCGAACCGGCGAGGCTCTCTTCGTGGTTGGGACCGGCCGCCGCCGGGCCCTGGCTACCTGTTGTTCTTGCCCTTGCCCTGCCCGTGCCCGTGCCCGGTCGACGTATCGCTGGCCGCGGGGGCGCCGGCAGCGGGGGCGACGGTGCAGGAGGGCGCGTCGGTCTTGCCCTGGTGCGCCCAGCACTTGACGAACGCCCCGTGGTTCGCGAACCACGTGGGCCACGTCGTCTGATGGGCGGCCCAGCAGACGATCGAGCCGTGGCGCATCGCGGCGAGCTCATCCGCGGTAAGGGCGGTCGGGTCCGTCGTGCAGTTGTCGCCGGCGGTGGAGCTCGAGTCGGACGAGGTGTTCTGGTCCGTCGTCTCGTCGGTGTTCTCGTCGGCCGCATTGGCGGGGGCGGTCTCGTCGGCTTGGTTGGAGGCATCGCCGAGGCCGGTCGTGATCGGCTGGGCCCCGAACGCGAGGCCCGCCGACAGGGCGAGGGCCACGAACGCGATCAGAACGCCGCGGAATCGATGGATGTTGTTCGACACGATCATGTACCCCAGTGCGAGTAACCCGACTCCAACCATAACGCTGCTCCGGCGCCGGTGTTAGGGGCCAGGTGGGTCCTGGTACTTTGGTCCGGTGCACGTCGGCAGCGGGGTCCGCGGCACCTACGTGGCCACTCCCCCGGCCGCCGCGAGGGCCGTTCCGGCCAGCCAGCCGAGCCCCAGTGCGGCGGTCCCGATGGCCTCGAGCTCCCAGCCTCGCTCCCGGATGGGAGGTGGCATGGCGGCCACGAGCACCGCTCCGGCGGCGATCAGGACGACCCCGAGCGGGATCCCGGCAAGCCAGATGGGTCGAAGCTCCGGACGTGCCACGGCCCCCAAGACGGCTGCCGGCACCACCGGCGCGAGCGCGACTGCCAGCACAACCGCGGTCCCGAACGCGCCGGCGTGCACGAGCCAGGCGGGCTTGCGTCCGATGCGCACCGCGGTCGTCGGCTTCCCGGCCGCCGCATCGCGCTCGACGTCGACCAGCCCGTTCCCGATGAGGAGCGCCGCGCCGGCAAGCACCGCGATCGGCACGAGGCTGACGAGACCTGGCGCGATCGTTCCGGTCGCCCCGAGCCAGCCGAAGATCGGGAGCAACGGCAGCGCGAGCGCAAGCGGCAGCCAGGACAGCATCGTTCGCGACAGGCGCAGGTCGTACGCGTAGCCCAGCGAGACGCCGGCTGCCGCGACCGCCGCGGCAGCCACGCCGAATGTCGCTGCAACCAGCAGGCCGCTGGCGAGCGCCGCCACCGCCCAGACGCGAGCCGCGGGCGGCGCGACGAGGCCAGTCGGGATCGGCTTCGCGGGCTTGCCGATTCGATCGACATCGACGTCGGCGAGATCGTTGACCACGCCGATCGACGCCTGGAGGCAGAGCATCGAAAGGCCGACGCGAATCGCGCTCCCGGGAGCCCCGCCGGCGAGGAGGGCTATGCCCGCCGTCGCGAGCGAGTTGAGGAGCGACGGGAACGGGTGGCTGAGTCGGATCAGTCCGGCGGCGAGTTCGAGAGGCCCCGGCCGTGCGGCCGACTCAAACGTAGACCAGCTCGTGGAAGTTCGCGACGAGGTAGTCGATCAGCCTGGCCCGGCTGTCGGGCACCAGCCCGCGCATCCCCGGCACGAGCGCCCACAGGCTGACCGTCGGTACGACGAGGTGCCCGGCGGCGTCGCGACCGAGCGTGCGTGGCGCGCCGCCCCCGAACGCGAACCCCCGTT
>CAYXVP010000064.1:2166-9731 GCA_964468305.1 uncultured Anaerolinea sp.
GGGGCGGTGGGGTCACGCAGGGGCGCGGGCGGTCGGCGACCTGGCGTGGGTGGCGCGCCGCCGCGGCAAGCGACCACCCTTTCGAATTCGGCTTCGGTCAGCCTGGCCGCCGATCGAAAGTTGTCGACGACCTTCACGATCCCCCGTCGCGTGACGACGTCGCGCAACAGCTCCGAGACCCAGGCGTCGATCTGGTCATCGGACTGCTCCGCGAGCCGCCTCCGATACATCCTGAGATCCGTCGACAGCGCCGTTCCGCTCATCGCGGCCGAGTATGCCAGAGGGGGAATGGACCTGGCCGCGGCGCTACGCGGGGCTCGTTGTCGCCCCTTCGGCGACGTCATCCGCGGCCGCGGCCGCCCTCGCCGCCGTCGACGCCGTCGCCGTCGCGGGACCTGTTGCGGCGCCCGGGCGGAATGACATGTCGGCCGGGTCCGGGCCCCGCACCAGGGTCGCCGCAGCGCGTCCGCCCGGCCCCCAGTCGTTGAACATGTCTGTGAACAACCGCCCGATCAGGCCGGGTGGCGGCCGGTCCACGTCGTCTGCGACCATCGCCCTGAGCGCGTGCCAGGCGATGGCCGTGTAGCGGGCCACGGCGTCGCGCGTTGGGCGCTCCCCCGTCTCGATCGGCAAGCCCACCCGGACCAGGACCCGGCCGCGGAATGGCGCCCACGACGTCCCGGTGATCGCGAGCGGGACGATCGGCACGCCGGCGCGAAGGGCGAGGTACGCCGCGCCCTCCTGGAAGGGCAGCAGGTCGCCCTCGTGGACGTGGATCGCGCCCTCGCCCGAGATCGCGAGGACGCCGCCGGAGTCGAAGACGGCCTGCGCCCGCTTGACCGAGGTCAGCATGTCGTCCTTGTTCGGGCTGAACGGTACGGGTATGCCGGTCCACCACATGAACCGGTTGCGGCCGCCTCTGTGCATGTCGGCCTCCTTCGGACCAAACATGTACGGCCGCGGCTTGCTTGGAAGCACGGCGATCACCAGCGACGTGTCCATCCAGCTCAGGTGGTTGAATACGTACAGCGCAGGTTCCCGCTGGAACCGTTCTGGGTTGACGACCGTGACGCGGAGCCAGCCCTTCATGGACACGGTCGCGAGCATGCGCGAGAACCAGTAGCGGACCGAGCGCTGGAACGGCGAGAGGTCGCCGCGCGGCAGGTTGCGGATCGCCGTCGCCTCGTCCATGTGCCGACGGCGGCGGGGATTCGCCGGCTGAGCTGGGTCCCCGGCGGCCCGCTCGCCTCGAATCGGGCCAGGTTCGAGGCCGGGTTCCGGCGCGCCGACGACATCGGCGCCCAGGGTCGCCTCTGCCCCGCTCATGGGGCGATCGAGCATGGCTTCGCTCACCCGCGCTGCCCTCCCACGCCATCGCGAGCCTAGCATCCGGGGTGGCCCACGAACCAGCTTCGGGCGGACAGGTGGCGGCCGAGGCGAATTCCTGGTTCGGACGTAGGATTCGTGCGTCAGCAGCACGTTCCGAGGAGCCAACGCGCCATGTTCCTGTTCTCGAAGCCCAAGATGCCCACCGAGTCCGACGCCCTCCCGGGTCGCACCGAGCCCATCCTCAGCCCGAAGCCGCATACGGTCCTCGGCACCCCGATCGCCGGACCGTACCCAGACGGCTTCCAGATCGCCGAGTTCGCGCTCGGCTGCTTCTGGGGCGAGGAGAAGACGTTCTGGCAGCAGCCCGGCGTCTGGACCACCGCCGTCGGCTACGAGGGCGGCTACACGCCGAACCCGACGTACCAGGAGTCCGTCACGGGCAAGACCGGGCACGCCGAGACGGTCCGCGTGGTCTTCGATCCGTCGAAGACCAGCTACGAGCAGCTGCTCAAGGTCTTCTGGGAGAACCACGACCCGACGCAGGGCATGCGCCAGGGCAACGACATGGGCACCGAGTATCGCTCCGCGATCTTCGTCCGCGACGAAGCGCAGCGCGCCGCCGCCGAGGCCTCGAAGGCGATGTACCAGGAGCAGCTCGCGAAGGCGGGCTATGGCGAGATCACGACCGAGATCGTCGGGCCGCCGGCCCCACCGTTCTACTTCGCCGAGGACTACCACCAGCAGTATCTCGACAAGGTCCCGCGCGGCTACTGCCCGAACCACGCGACCGGCGTGCAGCTGCCGGACGCCTTCCTGGTGACGCCGCTGCAGTACGTCGACTGAGCAATCGCCCGCTCGAACCAAAGCCGGCCGGTCTTGACCGACCGGCTTTCTTCATTTCCGGGCCCTGTGGCGACACCGGGCCGGCGCAGAATGACGGTGTGGCGGACCAGCTGCATGTGGTATTCGGTGCCTCCGGCGGCGCGGGCGGCGCGCTTGTTCGCGAGCTGACGAGTACCGACCACAGGGTCCGGGCAGTCAGCCGGCGCCCTCCCCTCGGCGATCCTGGAGTCGATGCCGTGGCTGCTGACGCTGCCGACCCAGCGCAGGCTCTTGCCGCGTGCGAGGGTGCCGCGGTCGTCTACCACTGCGCGCAGCCTCCCTACGACCGATGGGAGGCCCTGTTTCCGACAATCACCCAGAACATCGCGGAAGCCGCGGCCACCTCAGGTGCAACTCTGGTCTATGCCGACAATGTGTACGCGTATGGCCCAGTGGACCGCCCGATGACGGAAGACATGCCGGCGCGGGCGACGACCCGAAAGGGGCGGGTCCGCGCGCTTATGGCTGAGCGGTTACTCACGGCTCACCGCGACGGACGGCTCCGTGTCGTGGTCGCGCGGTCCTCGGACTACTACGGCCCCGGTGGAGCGAACAGTGTGGTCGGGGACGTCTTGTTCGGCGCAGCCGTGGCAGGCAGGCGGGCCCGCTGGCTGGGGCGCATGGACGTGGCCCACAGCCTCAACTACCTGCCGGACGTCGCGCGGGCGCTCCTCACCCTCGGCTCACGGCCCGAGGCCGTCGGCGAGGTATGGCATGTTCCAGCTGGCGAGCCGCTGAACGGTCGCGACTTTGTGGCGCTCATTGAGGTCGCGCTTGGGCGGCGGGTGAAAGTCAGCCCCACCTCCAGGTTGACGCTACGACTGGCGGGAATGGTCGATGCTCGCGCGCGAGAGTCGACCGAAATGCTCTACCAGTGGGACCGCCCATTCGTCCTGAACGCGACCAAATTCGAGCGGACCTTCGCGCCATTCGAGGTTACGCCGCATCGCGAAGCTGTGGCCGCAACGGTCGCGTGGTTCGTGGGTCGGCATCGGTCGGCCCTCGCTGAGTAATTGCTGGCCAGCCCGTCGAGCAATACACGAACCTATCCAAGGTCCCGCACGGCTACTGCCCGAATCACGCTACCGGCGTGCCCCTGCCCGCGGAGTTCGCGGTGACCCCCCTCCAGTACGTGGACTGAACCTCGACCGGGTTGCTCCCTGCGCGAGCCCGAGGGCATCATCCTCGGGCTTGCGCAGGCGCTGACGTAAAAGCCGAAACGGTGTCGCTCAGCGCACCTCGAGGTCGCCGCCGGTCACGGCGAATGGCCAGAGTCCGAAGAGGTATGTGTCCTTCCCGGTGGAAGACTTCATGTGTCGGGGGGCAGTACCCGCCGCGACCATCGTCGCGTGGTGATCGGCAGCCGGTCCGGTACGCTGCGCAACCGTGCCTGCCGTCGGGGATCTGCTGGCCGACCGCTACCGGATCGATGGTGTCCTCGGCGCCGGGGGGATGGCCACGGTCTACGCCGCCACCGACCTCCGGCTCGAGCGTCAGGTCGCGGTCAAGGTCTTGCTGCCGAACCTTGCGCGCGACGCTTCGCTCGCCGAACGGTTCGATCGGGAGGCGCGGATTCTCGCCTCCGTGGCGCACCCCAACGTGGCCGACATATTCGACGTCGAGGGTGGCGATCCCGATGCCGGGCGTGAGCCGTTCTACGTCATGGAGCTTTGCGGCGGCGGAAGCCTGGCGGGTCGCATCGAGTCAGCCGGCCCGTTGGAACCCGGCGAGCTCGTCCCGATCATCGTCTCGATCGCCGCGGCGATCGGCGAGCTCCATCGGCGCGGCCTGATCCACCGCGACGTCAAGCCGGCCAACATCCTGTTCACGGGCGGCCGGCCGAAACTGGCCGACTTCGGGCTGGCCAAGCCCGGCGGCGGGCTGGGACTCGACATGCTCACGGCGCCGGGGACGGCGATCGGGACGCCCGCCTATATGGCGCCCGAGCTCGTGTCCGGCGGCGATGCCACGACCGCGAGCGACCTGTACGCCCTCGCGGCGACGACGTTCCATGGCCTGACCGGGCGCGCGCCGCGACAGGCCGACTCGTTGACGACGCTGGCGGCGGCAGCGGCAGCAGCCCTCCCCCGAATATCGGAGCTCAGCCCGCGGCTCTCCGGAGCGTTCGACGAGGTGGTCGCGGCCGGTCTGGCGGAGGACCCGAGCGACCGGCCGTCGCTTAACACGTTCACTGCGGGGCTGGTGGCCGCCCTCGACCGATCGAGCGCGCTGGGGGCACCCGCCTCGGTCATGCCCGCGCCGGTCACACCTGCGCCGGTCACGCCAGCGGTGCCCGACCCCGTCGCGGACGAAACGACCCGGATCGAGGTCCCCCAGCCGACCAGGGTTCCGACCGGCATGCCACCGCGCCGGGCGAGTCGCGAGTCGCCCGGAGCCCGCCGGCGGCAACGCACAGGCGCCGCCCTCCCCGTCGGCACCGCCGTGTTTGCGCTCGCCTTCGTCGCCCTCGGCGTGCTCGCCCTCTCCGGCCTGTCCTCGCTGTTCCAGCCGGCGGGCACGACCGGCGGCGCCACACCGTCCTCGCCGCTGGCCGTCAGCCCGAGCCCAACAGCCATGTTGCCGAGCCCGTCGCCCAGCCCGTCCGTTCGCCCGAGCCCGACCGCCGATCCCGCCGGCCCGGCCCTGGACGCCCTGGGGATCGTCCTCAATCGGATCGACGCGGCGCGCGGCGGGCACGACGGCCTCAAGGGCAGCGAGGCCAATGACCTCGACAACCTTGCGCTCGAGGTCGGCCGCCGCCTCCACGCCGGCGACTACGCCGGCGCTCGTCAGGTCGCG
Source organism: uncultured Anaerolinea sp. (assembly GCA_964468305.1). Taxonomy (GTDB): domain Bacteria; phylum Chloroflexota; class Limnocylindria; order Limnocylindrales; family CSP1-4; genus UBA5189. The sequence goes on from CAYXVP010000064.1 coordinate 7,177, forward strand.
CTGGACCTCCAGGACCGCGCGCAGAGGCTCACCGAGCACGTCGACAAGCAGCACCGCGACGCCCTGCTCTCGGCAATTCAGGACCTGCTCTCGGCGATCCCCAACTGACGTACGCTCGGGCGGTGGAGCCGCCGAAGGTGTGGATCGTCCGGCACGGCGAGACCACCTGGGCGCGGCTGGGGCGGCACACGAGCCGCACCGACGTCCCACTGACGAGCCGCGGCCGGGAGGATGCCCGGCGGATCGGGGCGCTCCTCGCCGAGCACGCCTTCGGACTCGTCCTGTCGAGCCCCAGGCGGCGCGCCCTCGAGACCGCGAAGCTGGCCGGGTTCGGCGCGCGGGTCGAGCTGAGCGAGGACCTGGTCGAGTGGGACTACGGCGCCGACGAAGGGCTCACCACGCCCGAAATCCGCTCCGATCGCCCTGGCTGGACGATCTGGCGGGACGGCCCGCGCGAGGGTGAGATGGCTCGACATGTGACCGCCCGCGTCGATCGCGTGATCGTCCGGCTCCGGGCGGCGACCGGCGACGCGCTCGTGTTCGCGCACGGCCACGTGCTGCGGGCGCTGACGGCGCGCTGGCTCGACCTGCCGGTCCGGGATGGACGCCTGTTCGAGCTCGACACCGCCACCGTCTCGGTGCTCGGCTGGGAACGAGAGCAGCCGGTCATCGAGCGCTGGAACGTGACCGCGGCCCAGGCATGACGAAGGGGGCCTGCGCGGCCCCCTTCCGAAAAATGAAACGACCCTCCCGCCGAGGGCCGGGTTGCCTACTTCTTGGTCGTCTTCTTGGCGGGGGCAGCCTTCTTGGCCGGAGCCGCCTTCTTCATCGCCATGCCCTTGTCGTGATGGCTCACCCGCTCGGACCTCCCGTTTCCGACCCTACATGGGTCGACTGCCGGCGAGTCTACCGCCGCGCGCCGCCGCTTGGGGTGACGGCGCGCAGTCGCTCATTTGAGCGTCGACGTCAGGAAGTTGAGGGCGTCGCCGCCGAGCCGGCCGGCGATCAGCCGGATCGAGCCGTCGCTCGCGTCGAACACGGTGATCGAGGCCTGTTGGCTGTCGTTGACCCGACCATCGGCGTCGACGCGGGGCAAGCCCGCGGCATAGACGAGCCGGCCGTCGGCGCTCACCGCGACCGAGACGTAGTCCGCGGTCGGCTGCCAGACGGTGATCGGGTCGAGCGTGGCTGCGTCGAAGACGTAGACGCCCGCCGAGCCGGCCGTTTCCCGTGCGCCGAGGCCCGCCCTGACGCCGATCGCGTAGACCCGCGAGCCATCCGGGGACACCACGAGCGCGCCGCGCAGCCACGACTTCGCGGCGGCGACGGGCGCCAGCCAGTTGGCGAGGGCGGCGAGCGGCCCCGGATCGGCCGCCGCGATGCCCGTGCCCGAGGTCTTCTGGCCCGAGGCGAGATCCACCCGGATCAGGACGCCCGTGGCGGGATCCCACACGTACAGCCTCGCGCCATCGGGGCTGACGGCGGTCGGGTCGGCCTCGATGCCGGCACTCCCTGCAACCCGCACGTCGCCGAGCGATGAGGTGTCGTGACCGAGCCGGCGAATCACGGTCAGCTGCGACCCGCCGTTCGTGCACGCCAGCCAGAACCCGCCCAGGGGCAGCGGCCCGGCGCGGACCACGATGTCGCCGCAGTCGTCGGCGTTGGGCACCGGCTTCGGGCCCGTCAGTCGACCCCCCTCGAGCGCGGCCGTAAAGACGTCGTTCCCGGATGTGTACGAGGGGGACTGCGACGCCGGCGGAAACCACTCGTACCAGCCGCGGGCGATCAGCATGCGACCCGTGTCGATCGCGCCCGCGGCCCGCGGGGCGTCGACGACGCGACGGTGGTCGCCCTCGCCGTCGGTGGCGTCGGGCAGGTTGAGCCGACCGGCGACCAGGCCGGTCGAAAGGTCGACGACGAGGACGCCGCTCCGCCAGACGGGGTGGGCGCGGAGGCTCCAGCCGACGAAGCCGTAGCGGCCGTCGTCGCTGAAGGTGATGTCGGTCAGGACGTGCGACGGCTGCTCGGGAATGAAGTCCAATGCGTCGCGTGGGTCGGGCTCGCCGGAGAACTGCTCGATCGAGGTGCTGGACTGGAGCTTGCCGCGCGCGTCGTACCGGTCGATGCTCACATTGACGTCGGTCGGCTGCCCGCCGATGCTGCCGGACCCGGCGACGCACAGGCACACCATCGAGCCGTCACCATTCACGCGCAGCTCGCTCGCCGAGCTCTTGCCGGTCAGTTGCCCGCCGATCGCGCCGGTCGACAGGTCGACACGGGCGAAGTCGCCGCGTTCATTGCGAACGACCACGGTCGATGGGTTCGGCGCTTCGCCGGTGATCTGCAACCTCGGCAGCGGCGTCGCCCTGGCGACGGGGCTGGCGCTCGGCCGGCCGCCGTCGGAGGGCGCGGTTGTCTTGCCCGGCTCCGTCCTCGGCGCGGTGACCACGACGGCGACGAGCGCGCCGACGACGGTGAGCGTGATCGCCGCCGTCGCCGCCCGGCCCAGCCGCCCGAACCAGCCGCCGGCCGCGGCGAGGCGCCGTAGGCGCGGA
>CAYXVP010000065.1:0-4123 GCA_964468305.1 uncultured Anaerolinea sp.
ACGACAGCCTAGGCATCGATCGATGACGGGACGCTGACGGACCGAGCTCAGCCGTTCGACTGCAGCTTGTCGATACGGCCGAGGATCGAGGATTCGAGCTCGAGGATCCGCTGCTCGAGGCCTTCCACCCGCTTGAGGATCTCGCCGTTGCTCTCGGCGATGGCCTTGTTGCCCAGGATGAGCTCCTGGTTCTGGCTGTCCTCGATGTCCGCCTCGGACGCGGCGTGCTCGAGCGTCATCCGGTCGCGCAGCGCCTGGCGGTTCCCGGCGAGCAGGATCAACGGCGCCGCGTAGGCCGCCTGGGTCGAGAACGCCAGGTTCAGCAGGATGAACGGGTACGGGTCGAAGTGGAAGAGCAGCACGATGTTCCCGACGATCCATACGAGGACGATCACGGTCTGGATGACGATGAACGTCCAGCTGCCCAGGAATGTCGTGACCCCGTCGGCGATCTGCGCGCCGAGCGGCGCCTCGTCGGTGAACCGGCGATTGACTGGATGCAGGCTCGGCGTGCGGGGGCGGCGCCGAAACCAGCGCTGGTCGGCCGCGCCGGGAGTGCGATTCAACGTGGTCATATGACCTCCATCTTCGAGCCGCCGAGCGAGCCGCACGGATCGCGGCGCGAGTACGCTTCGGCCAATGATCGAACTTCCCCTGCAGCTTGATCTGTCGCTGCGCATCGTCGCAGCCGCGGCGCTCGGGCTGGCGGTCGGGTTCGAGCGCGAGATCCACGGCCATCCAGCCGGGCTGCGAACGCACATGCTCGTGGCAACGGGCTCCGGCCTGTTCACCGTGCTCTCGGCGTACGGCTTCGAGGGCCTCACGACCGGGCTCGGCGCCCCCACGTCGATCGATCCGACCCGGATCGCCGCCCAGATCGTCTCCGGGATCGGCTTCCTCGGCGCCGGGGCGATCCTCAAGGACGGGGTCGTGATTCGGGGCCTGACGACCGCGGCGAGCCTGTGGGCGACCGCGGCGATCGGCATGGCGGCCGGGGCCGGCCAGTACCTCATCGCCGCCGTCGCCACGGCCACGGTCCTGGTGAGCCTCTGGCCGATCAACGCCCTGGCCGAGCGCCTCCATGGCTCGGCCACCACTGCGGTCCAGCTCCGGCTGAACCTGCAGCGGCTCGACGCTCTTGGCGACGTGACGACCATCCTCGTCCGGCAGAGGATCGAGATCGGCCAGATCTCGACGCAGCGACTGGCGAAGAACAGCTACCGCGCGGACATGACGATCCGCGGCCGGACCGAGCACGCGCTGTCGGGCATCATCAACTCGATCGAGGATCTCGAGGGCGTCGACGTCATCTCGTCGAGCACCGCCGACTGAGCACGATCGGGAGGAGCAGGCCTTGACCGAGCCGTCGCCGCGTGCCCGCGACCTGGGCATCGTGATCGGGGAGGGGTTACCCGGCCCGTTCAACGCAATCACGGATGTCGCGGGCGTGCGGGTAGGGCACACCACCCTGATCGAGGGCGACGGCCCCCTCGTGGTCGGGCAGGGCCCGATCCGGACCGGCGTCACGGTCGTGGTTCCACACGACGGCGACGTCTGGGCTGAGCCGCTCTTCGCCGGAACGGCGACCCTCAACGGCAACGGCGAGCTCACCGGCCTCGAGTGGATCCGGGAGTCCGGCCTGCTGACCGGTGCGATCGGCATCACCAACACCAACGACGTCGGCAAGGTCCGCGACGCCCTGACCACCTCCGCTGCCGCCGCACACGAGCCCGGCGCCAGCTACTGGGCGCTCCCGGTCGCGGGCGAGACGTACGACGGCCAGCTGAGCGACATCGCCGGCGGCCACGTCCACGCCGAGCACGTCGCGGCGGCCCTCGCGGGCGCGAGCGGCGGGCCCGTGGCCGAGGGCAACGTCGGCGGCGGGACGGGGATGATCTGCCACGAGTTCAAGGGCGGCATCGGAACCGCCTCCCGCCGCATCGCCGCGGACGGCGCCGGCTGGACGATCGGGGTGCTGGTGCAGGCCAACTACGGCCGTCGCGGCCTGCTGCGCATCGACGGTGTGCCGGTCGGCGAGGAGATCCCGATCGACGAGGTGCCCACGCCCTGGGCGACCGCCCGCCGCGGGATCGGCGGCCCGCCAGCTGCAACCGCCCGTCCGGCCGGATCCGGCTCGATCATCGCGCTCGTCGCCACGGACGCGCCGCTCCTGCCCCACCAGTGCGCGCGCCTCGCCAGGCGCATCCCGCTCGGGATCGCACGGGTAGGCGGCCTCGGGTCGACCTCGTCCGGCGACATCTTCCTGGCCTTCGCGACGGGCAACCGGGGCATGCCGCCAACGGAGGCCGAGGCTGCCGGCGACGGCACGGTCGGCCTCCGGGGCATGGTCGACCGCGGGATCGACCCGCTCTTCGAGGCGACCGTCGAGGCGACCGAGGAGGCCATCGTCAATGCGCTGGTCGCGGCCGAGACGATGACCGGCCGCGACGGCAACACGGCCCATCGGCTGCCGCACGGCAGGCTGGTCGAGATCATGCGGGCGCACGGCCGGCTGCGGGGGTCGCACTGCGCCTGAGCCCATCCGACCCTACCGCCCGATCCGGGGCATACGATCGCGTCGTGCAGTCATTCGGCCCGACGTTCCGATCCAGGATCGGGACCGTTGCTCCCGGCGACGTGGTTCGATTGGCGCTGGTCGCCGTGCCGGCGCTCGCCGCCGCCACCGGGCTGGTCTGGCTCCTCGAGACGCGTTTCGACGTGCTCAATGCGTCGCCGGTCTACCTCCTCGCGGTGGTCGTCACCGCGCTGCTGTCGGGAACGCTTGGCGCGTTGCTGGCGGCGGTGAGCGGGATCCTCATCTACGACTACCTGTTCACGCACCCGGTCCACACGTTCACGATCAGCGACCCCGCGGAGTGGCTGAACCTCATCCTGCTGCTCTTCGTCGGCGTCGTGGTCGGCCAGCTCACGGCGCTCGAGCGGGCGCGCGCGGTCACCGCCGAGACTCGCGAGCGCGAGGCGCGCGAACTGTTCCTCGTGAGTCGCGCGCTTGCGACCCGCTCGTCCACCACCGCCGTGCTCTCGGAGATCGCCGAGGTCGTCCGCCGCGAGGCCGGGCTCCGCGCCGTCTGGTTCGCCCTGGGGCCGGACGAGGCGAGCGAGCGGATCGTGGCGACGGCGGGCGAGGGCAGCCCGGCGACCGCGGCCGGCAGCCTCCACTGGCAGCTCCGGCGGATGCCGGGAGATCAGCCCGCGATCTGGATCAGGATCCACCAGCCGTCGACCGGTCGATCGCGCGATCCCGTCGACCGGGGCGACGCCGAGACCTTCCGAGTTCGAATCGAAGCCGGCGGACGCGCCCTCGGGACGATCTGGGCGGCGCGTGACCGGCGGCGGGGCAACCCGGACCGATCGGCGACGCGGCTGCTCGCGGCCGCGGCGGACCAGGTCGGTCAGGCGCTCGCCCAGGACCAGCTCGCCGCCGAGGCGGGCGCAGCGGAGGTCGCGCGCCAGAGCGACGCGTTGAAGTCGGCGCTCCTGCAGTCGGTCTCGCACGACCTCCGGACGCCGCTGGCGACGATCAGGACCGCCGCCGGAACGCTGCGCCCGGACAGCGACCTCGACAGCGAGGGCCGGCAGGCCAGTGCGGCCGCGATCGAGCGTGAGGTCGAGCGCCTGGATCGCATCGTCGCCAATCTGCTCGACCTCGGCCGCATCGAGGCCGGCGAGCTCCGGGCCGACGTCGACGTCTTTGAGCTGGACGACCTGGCCGGTCGGACCGTCGACCGCCTGGCGCCCCGGCTCGCGGGGCACGACGTGCGGGTGGACGTCGGGCCGCTGCCCGTGCTCGTCGACCCGGTGTTCCTCGATGAGGCGCTGACGAACGTCCTCGACAACGCCCTGAAGTTCACGGGCCCCCAGTCCAGGATCGGCATCGGGGCGCGGGTGGTCGACGGCGACTGGATCCGGCTCACGGTCGAAGACGATGGCCCCGGGGTCACCGACGACGGCTTCGACGCCCTCTTCGAGCGCTTCCACCGGCGGGCGCCCCCCCGCGGCCCGCGCCGCCCCGGGGGCGGCCCACACCCCCCGGTGGCTGTCGGGCCGGGTGCGGGGCTGGGGGGGGGCGCGCGGCCCCCCGCCCGGCACCACGGCCCGCCTC
>CAYXVP010000065.1:4133-9522 GCA_964468305.1 uncultured Anaerolinea sp.
CCCGCCGAGGGCTTAGACGCCCTCTTCGGGCGCTTCCACCGGCGGGCGCCCGCCGACGGCCGGCTGCGCCCGGGGACCGGCATCGGCCTCGCGGTCGTTCGTGGCCTGGTCGAGGCGATGGGGGGTCGCGTGCGCGCACGCGCCGGCGACCTCGGCGGCCTTGCCGTGGAGATGGACCTCCCGCATGCCCGCCTGCCGGCGGAGCTGGCGATGGGCCGATGACGGGTCAGGGCGCGACGGTCCTCGTCGTCGAGGACGACGAGGAGGTTCGGGCCGTCCTGGTTCGGGAGCTCGGCTCCCGCGGCTACCGCGTCCAGGAGGCCGCCGATGGCCGCGGCGCCCTCGAGCGCTGGGAGGCGGGCCGGCCCGACGTCGTGCTCCTCGACCTCGGCCTGCCGGACATGGACGGGCTCGAGGTCATCCGCCGCATCCGGCGCGACGCGATGACCCCGATCGTGATCCTGTCGGCGCGCTTCGCCGAGCGGGAGAAGGTCGAGGCGCTCGAGCGCGGCGCGGACGATTTCGTGACGAAGCCGTTCGGGCTCGACGAGCTCCATGCCCGTCTCCGAGTCGCGCTGCGCCGCGCCGCCGGGCCCGCCGGCGACCTCGGCGGGCGCGTGGTCGTCGGGCCGCTGGCCTTCGACGCGCAGCACCACGAGGTCCAGGTCGGCGGCCAGGCCTTGGACCTCACCCCGCGCGAGTTCGAGATCCTGCGGGTGCTCCTGGGCGAGCAGGGGCGGATCGTGACCAAGGGCAAGCTCCTGCGCGCGGTCTGGGGCCAGGCCTACCAGGGCGAGGACAGCTATGTCTACGTCCACGTGAGCCAGCTCCGGCACAAGCTCGCCGAGGCCGACCGCACCGGCGCGCTGCGCGACCTGATCGTGACCGAGCCCGGCATCGGCTACCGCGTCCGCGAGCCCGAACAGGCGACTCCGGCAATGGGGCCAAAATCCTGAGGGAAACCTAAGCCCCGCGCCGCGCCTCGCGATGTTGGCCTCTTGGGACCCGGGCGCACGCTCGAAGCGTGGATATCGAAACCCAACCAGACGATCGGCGGCCGCGCCGACCCGCCGCACTTCGCGGCCGGAAAATGGGCGACCGCCGAGTCCGTATCGACCGCCCGATGGCGCCCTACTTCCGGTATGCCGACGAGGGCCAGCTCGTCGCCCGACAGGCAGCCTCTGCGCCGCGGACCCCTGGCGGCCGGCTGTCCGCGAAGGCGCGGGCGATCCTCATCGGGCGGCCACTGTCGATCCACGAGGAGATCACCGAGCGGCTGTCGAAGACCAAGGCGCTTGCGATCTTCAGCTCGGACGCGATCTCGTCCTCGGCCTACGCGACCGAGGAGATCGTTCGCGTCCTCGTCCTCGCCGGCGCCGGCGCGCTGTTCCTGAGCCTCCCGCTCGCGCTCGCGATCGCGATCCTGCTGGCCGTCGTCTCGACGAGCTATCGGCAGATCGGGACGGCCTACCCATCGGGCGGCGGCGCCTATGCCGTCGCCCGCGCGAACCTGCCGATGATCACCGCGCTCATCGCCGCCGGCGCGCTGCTCGTCGATTACGTCATGACCGTCGCCGTCTCGACCGCCTCGGCCGTCGAGCAGGTCATCTCGGCCCTCCCGGGGCTCGAGGCCGAGCGGGTCATCGTCGGCGTCCTTGCCATCGTTCTCATCACGATCGGCAACCTTCGCGGCCTGCGCGAGTCCGGCAACATCTTCGCGATTCCGACGTACCTCTTCGTCGGCTCGTCGCTGCTGATGATCGCGATCGGGCTGTATCGGATCCTGGCCGCGGGCGAGGGCTCGCCGCTCCCGACCCCGCTCCCCGGCGCACCCGACCCGCTGCAACCCCTGGGCGTGTTGCTGATCCTCCGGGCATTTGCCTCCGGCTCGGTCGCCCTGACCGGTACCGAGGCGATCACCAACGGCGTGCCGGCCTTCAAGCGCCCCGAGGCGAAGAATGCCGCGACGACGCTCACCGCCATGGCGCTGCTGCTTGGCATCCTGTTCGTCGGGATCACGTTCATCGCCGATCGCTTCGGCATCGTCGCGATCGACGTACCGACGACGCGGACGGTGATCAGCCAGGTCGCTGCCCGGATCTTCGGCGACGGGAGCATCGCCTTCTACGCTTTCCAGGCGTTCACGGCGCTGATCCTGTTCCTCGCCGCGAACACCTCGTTCAATGCGTTCCCAAGGCTGGCCGCGATCCTGGCCAGGGATGGCTACATGCCCCGAACGTTCAGCTTCCGCGGCGACCGACTCGCATTCACGTCGGGCATCGTCATCCTCAGCGCGGTCGCGATCGCGCTGCTCGTCCTTTTTGGTGGCAACACGACGGCGCTGATCCCGCTGTATTCGGTCGGTGTCTTCATCTCGTTCACGATCAGCCAGTCCGGGATGGTCATCCACTGGCTCCGGGAGCGTCGCGCCGGCTGGCGCTGGCGCCTGGGCCTCAACGGCTTCGGTGCGGGGCTGACCGCCCTCGTCACGGTCGTCGTCCTCGTGGCGAAGGCGCCGACGTCGCTCCTGGTTGCCGTCGTGATTCCGGTCCTCGTCGCGATCATGCTGTTCATCAACCGGCAGTACCGCGCCTCCGCCGAGCACCTCGCGGTCAGGGCCGAGGGTGTGCTGCCGGCACCTCGGCGACGCGAGCGGGCCGTGGTGCCCGTGGCGGGGATCGACCGGGCAGTCGTCCAGGCCGTGAACGTTGCCCGCTCGATGGCCGACGAGGTCCGGGCAGTCGTCGTCAGCGAGCATCCTGCGGCGGCGCTCGAGCTTCGAGAGGAGTGGGAGGCGCGGCTGCCCGAGGTCCCGCTCGACATCGTGGAATCGCCGTACCTCGCCCTCGCTGAGCCGATGGTTGCCTACCTCGACGCGCTCGACGAGAGCATCAGCGACGAGGAGGCCCCGATCACCTTCGTCGTCATGCCCCAGTTCGTCGCCCGGCACTGGTGGGAGCGCCCGCTGTACAACCAGTCCACACGGCGGCTCCGTGGCGCGCTGATCGGCCGGCCCCACACCGTGGTGGTCGACGTGCCCTACGTGGCAGGCACGCGGGCCGGGCTGAAGCATGAGGCCGCCGCGACCGCGTAGCGGTCCGCGAACGATGGCCAGCTCCGACCCCTCCGCGCCCGCCGACCGCTCGACGGCGTCCCAGATCACCTCGCCGCGTGCCTCGAAGGCCCCGCTCCGCGGGCGCCATCCAGGCGACCGTCGCGTTCGGATCCGGCGCGCCCACGAGCCGTACTTCCACTACGACGGCGAGCGCTCGCTCATCGCCCGCCCCGCCGCATCGACGTCGCGCAGCTCGCTTGGCCGATCGTTGGCCCGCGTTCGCTCGGTACTGTTCGGGCGGCCGCTGTCGACCCACGAGGAGATCAGCGAGCGCCTGAACGTCGCGACCGGGCTGTCGATCTTCGCCTCGGACAACATCTCGTCCTCGGCGTACGCGACCGAGGAGATCATGCGCGTGCTCGCGTTGGCCGGCGCGGGCGCGCTCCTGCTGACGATGCCGATCACGATCGGGATCGTCATCGTCCTGGCGATCGTTGTCACCAGCTATCGCCAGACGATCGCCGCCTATCCGAACGGCGGCGGCTCATACATCGTGGCCAGCGACAACCTCGGCACGCTCGCCGGCCTGACGGCTGCCGCGGCGCTGCTCACCGACTACGTGCTCACGGTCTCGGTCTCGGTCGCCGCCGGTGTCGCCGCGCTGACCTCGATCGTGCCCGAGCTCTTCGGGGCCAGGGTGGCCATCGGTGTGGCCATCGTGGCAGTCATCGCCCTGGTCAACCTGCGTGGCGTGCGTGAAAGCGGGCTCGTGTTCAGCGTGCCGACGTACGTCTACCTGGTGTCGATCGCGGGCCTGCTGGCGATCGGCATCTTCCGGCTCGTGACCAATACGCTGCCGGTCTACGACCCCCCAGCGGGTTGGGCGGTCACGGCCGCGGAACCCCTTGGGCTGCTGCTCATCCTTCGGGCCTTCGCCTCGGGCTCCGTCGCGCTGACGGGCGTCGAGGCCGTGTCGAACGGGGTGCCCGCGTTCAAGCCGCCCGAATCACGGAACGCGCAGCGCGTGATCGTGCTGATGGGCTCTGCCTTCGGCCTCATCTTCCTGGGCATGAGCCTGCTCACCTCGAAGATCGGCATCCTGCCCGACCCGACCGAGGAACAGACGGTGATCAGTCAGCTGGGCGGGCTGCTCGTTGGGAACGGCACGCCGTTCCACTACCTGATCCAGGTCTCGACGGCAGTGCTGCTCGTCCTCGCCGCGAACACGGCGTTCGCCGATTTCCCGCGCCTGTCCAGCATTCTCGCCCGCGACGGCTACCTGCCGAGAGCCTTCCAGTTTCGAGGCGATCGTCTCGCGTTCAGCGGCGGGATCGCCGTCCTCGCCCTCATCGCGGCGCTGCTGATCCTGCTCTTCGGCGGCAGCGTCACAGCGCTGATTCCGCTCTATACGGTGGGCGTGTTCGTCGCGTTCACGCTGAGCCAGGCGGGGATGGTCCGCCACTGGCGGAGGCTGCGGAGCGAGATTCCAGGGTGGGGCCGGAAGGCGCTGGTCAATGGCATTGGGGCGATCACCACAGGTGTCGTCGCGATCGAGGTTGCCGTGTCGAAGTTCGCGCTCGGCGCGTGGGTCGTGCTCCTGCTCATCCCGGCGCTCATCGGGATGATGCTATTCATCCACCGGCAGTACAGCTCCATGGGCGACCAGCTGGCGGTGCGGGAAGACGGGCCGCTGCCCGAACCGAATCGCGAGGAACGGGTCGTCATCCCTGTGCCGGGCATCAATCGCGCCGTCGTCCAGGCGGTCAACGTCGGGCGATCCATCGCCGCGGACGTCGAGGCCGTCCTGGTCTCGGACGATCGAGCCGAGGCTGAGCGGATCCGGCGGCGCTGGGAAAGGCAGCTGCCGGGCGTGCCGCTCGTCGTCGTGGAGTCGCCGTATCGTGCCTTGATCGGACCGGTCCAGGCATACCTCGACGTGCTCGATCGATCGTGGCCGGCCGATCGGCCGGCGCCGGTCACGTTCGTCGTCATCCCCGAGTTCGTGGCCCGCAGCTGGTGGGAGCGGATCCTCTACAACCAGTCGGCCCCTCCGCTGCGCGCCGCAATGCTCGGGCGACCCCAACGCGTTGTCGTCGACGTGCCGTACCGCCCCGAGGCGACGTCCTCGGGCTGATCGACCGCCTGACCGTCGAGGCCCGCCGTGTCGCCTGCCGGGCCGCGCCCGCGTGGGTCCCGCGCGCCAGTGGCGCGTGCGATCCTCTGCGGATGCACGAGCCCCGGCCGCCCAGGCCGTGAAGCCGGGACCGCCACCGCGGCCGCTCCGCGGACGGAAGCTCGGGGATCGACGGGTCCGGATCGAGCGGCCCCACGCCG
>CAYXVP010000066.1:0-9269 GCA_964468305.1 uncultured Anaerolinea sp.
AGCGCCGGGATCGGCCCGCCCCCGTGACGGCGATACGCGATCGCGCCGGGGATGCCCGCGACCCTTGACCCCACGAGGACCGAGCCCAGGACCACGATCGGGTGGATCCGCAGCGACGTCGACATGATCCGCGGCTGCAGGACGTTCAGCACCACCACCCAGCCGATCGCCACGATGACCAGCACCCCGAGCGTCGTTTCGGGCTTGCTCAGGATCGCGACGAGGACCGGCGGGATCCAGGCGAAGAACGGCCCGAAGAACGGAATCGCCATCAGGAGGCCCGCAAGCGCCGTCGTCACGGCCACGAAGTCGAGCCCGAAAAGGAGACTCGCGAGCAGACAGATCGCCGCGAACGCGAGACCGGTGACGACCTGGCCGCGGATGAAGCCGCCGAACGACCGGGCGACCGCCTCCTCGAGGACCTTCGCCTCTTCCTTGTAGGCGGTGGGAACCAGCCAGAACAGGAACGCGACCAGCCGGTCCCGGTCGGCGACCATGTATAGCGACAGCAGGAGGACCAGCAGGAGGTTGCCGGTCCCGCGTAGGTTGGGACCCCGGTTCTGCGGGAAGGGCACCGCCGCCGGGGCGGCGTATTGGTTCAGTTGGTCAAGGATGACGGTGGCCTGCGTCTGCAGGTCGATCTGCAGGCCGATGCCGTCGAGACGCGCCTGCCACGGCTCCAGGATCGACGGCAGGTTGGCGCGAAGCTGGGGCAGATTGGCGATGAAGTCCGTGATCGAGCTGACCAGCGCGGAGGCGACGATCACCGTGACCGCGACAAGGCTGCCGAAGATCAGCAGGTAGACGGCGAGCACGGCGCCGGTCCGGCTGATGCGCGGGATACGGTAGACGCGGTCGATGATCGGCCCGAGCATGAATGCCAGGAGCCAGGCCAGGAAGAACAGCATGATCAGGTCGCCGAAGATGTTGAAAACCTGGGCGACGAAGCCGAGCACGACGAACGCGAGGGCGACCGCGAGGAGCACGAGGATGGCGTCGAACCAGCGGCGTTCTCGCGACGTGAGCTCGAAGCTCATGAGCAGCGGCTCCCCTAGCGGAGACCCATCTTTGTGCGGACCTCGCGCATCGTATCGGCGGCGAGCGGCGCGAGGCGCGCCGCGCCGGCGGCGAGGATCTCGTCGACCAGCGCCGGCTTCGACTGCAGCTCGAGGTAGCGTTCCCTCGCCGGCGCGTAGTGCCGGATGATCCGCTCGGCCAGCAGCCGCTTCATGTCGACGCAGCCGGTGCGCGCCGTGCGCTCGCCGTCCCAGAGGTCCTCGTAATCGTCGCCGAAGAACCGCTGGAGCTGGCAGACGTTGCAGACCTCCGGCCGGCCCGGGTCCGTGCGCAGGATGCGCTGCGTGTCGGTGACCATCGACATGACCTGCTTCCGGATCACGTCGGGCTCGGAGAGGACGTCGATCGTGTTGCCGATCGACTTCGACATCTTCCTGACGCCGTCCGTGCCCAGCACCGTCGGCGCCTCGGTGAACACCGCCTGCGGCTCGGGAAACGTGTCGCCGTAGCGGTTGTTGAAGGCGCGGACGATCTCCCGCGACAGCTCCAGGTGCGCCGCCTGGTCGCGCCCGACCGGGACCAGGGAGGCCTTGTAGATGATGATGTCGGCGGCCTGCAGGACGGGGTACGTGAGCAGGCCTTGATTGATGTCGCCGGGTTGGGACTCGCGCTTCTCCTTGTAGGTCGGCGTGCGTTCGAGCCAGCTGACCGGCGTCACCGTGGCGAGCAACCAGGCGAGCTCGGTGTGCTCGGGTCGATGGCTCTGGACGAAGAGTGTGCACCTGTCCGGCTCGAGGCCAAGCGCGAGCAGCGAGCAGGCCATGTCGCGCGTCCGGGACCGCAGGAGGTCCGGGTCGTGGGTCGACGTCAGGGCGTGGTAGTCGACGATGCAGTAGATCGCGTCGTACTCGTACTGCAGCTTGACGTAGTTCCGGATCGCGCCGAGGTCGTTACCGAGGTGCGCCACGCCCGATGGCTGGATGCCGCTGAACGTTCGGGGCGCGGTGGGCTTGGCGGTGCGGGCCGGCTCGGGCGCCGTGGCCGTCGTCATCGGGCGGAGTGTAGTGCCAGCATTGCGGCTTACCATCGTTCGGTGATCGACCAGGGCATGGCCGAGCGGACACGCGGCGTGCACGGGCCGCATGGGCGGCCGCTGCGTGTCGCCGTGCTCGGCGCGGGCAACGTGGGGCGGGAGGTCGTGCGCTCGTTGCTGGCGGGCTGGGAAGGCCCGACGTTCGACCTGATCGGGGTCGCCGTGCGGGACCTCTCGAAGGCCGAGGCTGCGGGCATGCCCCGCGACCTCCTCACCGACGCCCCGGCGCACCTCCTCGCGAACGACGTCGACCTGATCGTCGAGCTCATGGGCGGTGAGGAGCCGGCGCGGACGCTGATGCTCGCCGCGCTCGGCGCGGGGATCCCGGTCGTGACCGCGAACAAGTGGGTGATCGCTCGGCACGGCGCCGAGCTCGAGGCGGAGGCACGCCGGACCGAGACGGCATTCCGGTTCGAGGCCGCGGTCATGGGCGGGACGCCGATCCTGCGGCTGCTCGCCGAGGACCTCGCGGGCTCGCGCGTCCTCAGCCTCCGCGGGATCGTCAACGGCACGACGAACTACATCCTCACCGAGATGGCGACCCGTGGGACCGACTTTGCCGTCGCCCTCGCCAACGCCCAGGCGGCAGGCTACGCCGAGGCCGACCCGACCTCAGACGTCGAGGGCGGTGACTCCGCGGACAAGCTGGTCATCCTCGCCCGTCTCGCGTTCGGGGTGTGGCTGGATCGCGCCTCCCTGGCGACACAGGTGCCCGGCGGCGCCCCCGGCATCACCGGCGTGACGCCCGCGGACCTGGCCCAGGCCGCCAAACGCGGCTACGCGATCAAGCTCCTGGCCACGGCGCGCCCTGCCGACGATGGGTCGATCGAGGCGGGCGTCATGGCGACCGCGGTCGACGTCCTTGAGCCGATCTCCGCCATCAACGGGGTCCGCAACCGGGTCGACCTCGAGACCGACCGGCTGGGCTCGATCAGCCTCGAGGGCCCTGGCGCCGGCGGCCACCCAACGGCGGGCGCCGTGCTCGCCGACCTCGGCGCCCTCATCGCCGGCCACCGCAGCACCTGGGGCTCGATGCGACCGGGCTCGACTGGCGTCAGCCGGGGGTTCGAGCCGGCGCGGTGGTTCACGGGCCCCTCGAGGGCTCGGTACCCGGTCGCGAGATGACCACCGAGGCGGTGGCCGGCGCGGCCGCCGCTCGACCCCGCCTGGTCGAACGCTACCGACGGTTCCTGCCGATCACCGACGCGACGCCGGCCCTGACCCTGGGCGAGGGCTCCACGCCGCTCGTCGCGGCGCCGCGACTGGGCGCCCGGATCGGTCTTCCGAACCTGCGCCTCAAGCTCGAGGGCCTCAACCCGACCGGCTCGTTCAAGGACCGGGGCATGGTCGTCGCGGTGTCGAAGGCGCTCGAGGCGGGTGCCACATCGATCATCTGCGCCTCGACCGGAAACACGTCGGCAAGCGCCGCCGCGTACGGTGCGGCGGCAGGGCTCGAGGTCGCGGTCGTGCTGCCGCGGGGGGCCGTCGCCACCGGCAAGCTGCTGCAGGCGCTGATCGCCGGCGCGAAGGTCGTCGCGGTCGACGGCAGCTTCGACGACGCGCTCCGGGTGGTGCGATCGATGACGTCGGCGCCCGGTTCGCGGGCGACGCTGGTGAACTCGGTCAATCCGCACCGGATCGCCGGCCAGAAGACCGCGGCGATGGAGATCTGCGACGACCTCGGCCGGGCACCGGAGTTCCTCGCGATCCCGGTCGGGAATGCGGGCAACATCACGGCCTACTGGGCCGGCTTCACCGACTACGCGATGAACGGAATCGTGGAGACGCGGCCGCGGATGCTCGGCTTCCAGGCAGCCGGAGCGGCGCCGATCGTCGAGGGCCACCCGATCGACAGGCCCGAAACCATCGCAACGGCGATCAGGATCGGGAACCCGGCCACGTGGGCGGGCGCCGTCGCGGCGCGTGACGAATCGCGCGGGAGCATCAGCGCCGTCACCGACGACGAGATCCTCGCCGCCTACCGCGCCCTCGCCGAGCTCGAGGGGATCTTCGCCGAGCCGTCATCAGCCGCGGGCGTGGCCGGCGTGACGCGGCTCGCGGCGTCTGGTGCGCTCGAGCGCGACGCGCTCGTCGTCGCCATCCTGACCGGGAATGGCCTCAAGGACCCTTCCACTGCCGAGCCAGTCGTCGCAGGCCGGATCCTCGAGTCGGACGCCACCGAGACCGGCGTCCAGCGTGCGCTCGGCTGGTGAGCACCATCGCCCCCGCCTCCGCTTCGGCGCTCGTCGGTCGATCGGCGACCGTCGAGGCCCCGGCGACCATCGCCAACCTAGGCGCCGGCTACGACTGCCTCGGGCTGGCGGTCGACCTGCCGCTGCGGGTCAGCGTCGAAGCGGTGGCCGCGCCGGCCGACCCCCACTCGATCGAGCTGACCGTCCACGGCGACTGTATCGGCGAGCTGCCCGAGGATCGGTCGAACCGGTTCATCGTCGCGCTCGAGGCGGGGCTGCGGGAGCTCGGGTTCGATGGCTTGGGCACGGTCGGCTGGAAGGTCGAGATGACCAACCCGATCCCGCTCGAACGCGGGCTGGGCTCGAGTGCCGCCGCGACCGTTGCCGGGCTCGTTGCGGCAGGCTCGCTCGGCCGCCGTGCGATCGACCTCGCGTCCCAGCTTCGGCTCGCAAACGAGATCGAGGGTCATCCCGACAACATCGCGGCCGGCCTGCTGGGCGGACTCGTCGCGAGCATCGCCCTCACCGATCGGGTCGAGGCCGTCCGGCTCGATCCGCCGCGCCTCCAGGTGGTTGCCTGGATCCCGGAGCGGAAGCTGCCGACGTCGGAGATGCGACGCGTGCTCCCCGACGCCGTCCCCCGCACCGATGCCGTGGCGAATCTCAGCCGCGTGGCAGTCGCTGTGGCAGGTCTCGCCTCGGGCCGCACGGACGTCCTCGGCCTGCTGACGCAGGATCGACTGCATGAGCCGTACCGCGCCGAGGTGTACCCCGAGCTTCCCAGGCTCATCGCGGCAGCGCGCGGTGCTGGTGCGATCGGTGCCTGCCTCGCCGGCGCCGGTTCCACGGTCGTCGCATTCGTGGATGCGACGGACGAGGCGGCGGCGGACCTCGTCGGGGTTGCGTTCCGCTCGACCGCCTCGAGCCTCGGCCAACCGGGCCGACTCGCGGTGCTGAATCCAACAGCAACCGGCGCTCACGTGACGTCGCCCTGACTGATCTGAGCGTGTGCTAATGTCACACGGTGGTCCAGAGAGCCGCCGTGTATGCCCGCATTTCGTCCGACCCCGAGGGTGACCGCCTCGGCGTGACCCGCCAGCGCGAGGACTGCGAAGCGCTCGCCGCGCGGAAGGGCTGGCCGGTCGCCGAGGTGTACATCGACGATGACCGATCCGCCTATTCGGGCAAGCCGCGGCCCGAGTATTGTCGCCTTCTCGACGACATCCGGGACCGGTCGATCGACGCCCTCATCGTGTACAACCTCGACCGGCTGCATCGCCAGCCCCGCGAGCTCGAGGCCTTCCTCGACCTGGCAGATGCGGTCGGCCTTACCAACCTCGCCACCGTCGAGGGCGACATCAACCTCGGCAGCCATGATGGCCGCTTCCACGCTCGTATCCTCGGGGCCGTGGCCCGCAAGTCCTCCGATGACGCCAGCCGCCGCATCAAGCGCAAGTTCGAAGAACGCGCCGCGGCGGGGCTGCCGAGTCCCGGCGGCACGCGGCCATTCGGATACCGATCCGACCGGGTGACCGTCGATCCTGCCGAAGCCGTCCTCGTCCGCGAAGCCGTGGCGCGCGTCCTCGCAGGCGAGGCCACTCGGGCGATCGCAGGCGACTGGGACGCCCGAGGCATCAGAACCGTCCTCGGGAACGGTTGGACCGTCGAGACGCTCCGCCGCATGCTTTACGCGCCGCGACTGTCGGCGCAGGTCGAGCGCCTTGGCAAGATCGTCGGCCCTGGCAGCTGGGAGCCGATCATCGCCCCTGAGGAGACGGCAAGGCTTCGGGCGATCCTCGACGAGCGATCCCGAGCCAAGACCCGACCGGTCCGCCGGTACCTCCTGACCGGGCTGCTGCGGTGCGCCCTGTGCGATGCCCCGCTCATCGCCCGTCCACAATCGGGCGGCGGCCGCCGCTATGTGTGCGCCAAGGGTCCGGGTCATTCGGGCTGCGGCCGGATCGCGATCAACGCCGACGCCGTCGAGGCCTTCGTCTCGGAGGCGGCCCTCGTGCACCTGGACAGCCCGGCCGTGGCAGCGGCCCTCGCGGCCGCGGCGCGCGCGGATGCCGCGACCGCCGCTGAGCACGACGGATTGCGACAGGACCGCGAGCAGCTCGACGAATTGGCGCGCGCGTATGGCGAGCGCCGAGTCACCTTCTCCGAGTGGCTCGCCGCCAGGGCGCCCATCGAGGCCCGCATCGACGCCGCCCAGCGAAAGGTGAGCCGGATGTCCCGCAGCGCGGCCATCGACAGGTACGTCGGCAAGTCCGATGGCCTCCGGGCGGACTGGCAGGATTTGCCGCTTAATCGTCAGCGCTCGATCGTTTCGGCCCTCTTGGACCGGGCCGTGATCCGCTCGGCCGTGCCCGGCCGGACGAGTTTCGATGCTGATCGCGTCGAGCCGATCTGGCGGGCCTAGGCAGCAGCGCCACCAGCCGGGCAATCACCACGGGGTCGTCCAGCGTCGGCGGCAGACCCTGGGCCGCGCGGGTCCGGGCCACCCACGCTTGGACGGCGGCCGGGTCGATCGGCTTCACGCCCATGACGCCCTGACCGCGTGCGGCCCGTCCCAGTCCGGCTGATCGGCGGAGTCCCAGACTTCCGCTGGCTCCGCGCCCATGATCGCGACCGCCCGCTCCATGACCTGAGCGAGCGTCGGCGCGGTGAGGCGACGGACCTTCGGACTGAAGCCCTGGGCGACGTCATACCGATGCAGCCCGCCGGTCCCGGTCGTGCCGAGATCCTTGCCGATGTACTTGGCGAGGTACCGCGCCGCGAGTCGCGCCTCGCCGAGCGCGCCGGAGCCGACCGGCAGATCGGTGAGCATCCGCACGTCGGTGATCCCGTGACCCCACGCCCGGCGGATCGTCAGCCACGGGACAAAGCGGCCCGCGACGAAGTGGCAATGCAGGCCGTGGCCTCTCGGGTGCCATTCGGGCACCCACAGGTACGGGAACCTCGACCCGACCCGGCCCTTGAGCTTCCGGAAGAACGCCGCGACATCCTCGCGGAACTGGCTCGGGTCGTGACAGCCCTCCCCGGCGTACGTGAGCGTGGTGAGCCGGTTGAGCCGGTTCGCGGCGCAGTACCGCCGGACGTGACCGCGCGCCCGCCGAACGGCTTCGATCGTCGACCGTTCCTCGTCCCGCTCATATGGCTCGCGACCGTCCCATGGTCGCGCCGGACTTACGAGGCAGCCGCCAGCCTCGGCAGCGTCCGGATACAGGTTGAGGAGCCACCGAGACTCGACCTCGTTGGGCACTCTCGCCCGGTCGAGTTTCGTTGGTGAATCAAGGGAAGAACGCGAGTGCGCGGACACCAAGCCACCTCAATGAGGTGGGGGTCCGTTCACGCTTAATCAGGTCGAAGGACCTGTCATCACTCGGCCCCTTCGCGGGCCTAAGTCGGGTGGCATTCCTTCGACTACACCACCCTTATTCGGCGAGCCCGTTGACTGCTCGCCGCCACACACATTCCCCGCCGCAAACGGGTTATCGGCTGGTCGACCCCCGTCGACAGTCCGGAGGCTACCTAACGGCATCATGTCGGGGCAAGTTTGGTTCTCTTAACGGCGGCTCTCGCCGCCGGGTCGTCAATTCTCTGCGGCGAATGGCCGTCAAGGGTCCGCGCCTGCGGCGCCCGCCACGTGCAACCCCTCATCGCTTCGTTCGGCGTGGCGGCCCTTGACGGCTGGCTGACGGCGTACATGCTGGCCGGGTGACAGCACCACGCGCTGACTGATGAGGGTGCGCAGATGAGGAGCAGCGGGATCCTCTTCGTCAGCGGGCTCGGCTTGCTGTTCTTCGGCCTCTTCGCGATCACCCGGGCCAGGCCTTGCGAGCCGGGATCCTGCGGAGCCGACGCGAATGGGATTGCCTACGCGTTCGGGCTCGTGCTGTTCTCGCTCGCTGTCGCCCGGTTCGGCTGGCTTGGATGGCAGGGAAACGGCGTCGCGTGGCTGGTGGCCGCGCCCGCCGCCGGCGTGCTCACGTGGACGCTGTACGAGCTTGTCCGGCAGGGAGTGCCGCTCTATGGGATCGGCATACTGGGCGAGATGACGGCGCCGACGGCGAGCATCGTCGTCGGGCTTGGCGTCCTGTTCGTGGGCTGGCTCCGCCGATCCGATCGGCCGAGTGACTTTCAGCAACGCTGACTGAGGTGGAGTCGCTTCGGCGTATTCGCGAACTGATGGCCGGGGCAACCAGCGTTCGCCAAGCGGAGCCCGCCACCTACGTCGATCGAAGGTTCGTTGCTGATCGGATTTCGGGACGCGGGCCATTCGAGAACCTGACTTTCGAGAGGTGCGAATTCGAGAGTTCGATCGTTGGTCTCGCAAGGCGGCCGGGCGACCGCACTCTCATCCGCAACATGACGTTCCGGGACTGCAGGGTCCGTGGGATAGGTATCGGTCCGGTGATCGTCGAGGACACCTTGATCGATGGCCTTTGGACTGCGCAGCCGGTCTTCGTCTGGGGGCCCGCGCTCAAACACGTGACTATCCGGGGCCGCGTCGGGAGCGTCATGATCAGCGACGTCCACAAGCCCGCAGCGTCGCCGGTCGAGGAGCGGGCCTTCCTCGACGCGAACCGTGCCTACTACCGCTCGGTCGACTGGGCGCTCGACATCACCGAGGCCGAATTCGAGGAGGCAGACATTCGGGGTGTCCCCGGCGATCTCGTCCGCCGGGATCCTCGCGACCAAGTCCTAGTCCGTCGAGACGATCTTCTCGACGGCAGATGGCGCTCGATCGACCTCGACGGCACCTACTGGCCGACATCGCTGCAACTGATGCTCAACCACAACTGGGAGTCGCAAGTCCTACTAGCCCCAAGGGGAGACAAGGCGTACCGAATGCTGGTCCGAGGCCTGATGCGTCTACGAGACGCCGGCATTGCAGATGTCAACAGAGTCACGTGACAAGCTCCTATCTAGTCAAGCCCCCAAAACCGAGGTCTGACCGACCG
>CAYXVP010000067.1:0-9219 GCA_964468305.1 uncultured Anaerolinea sp.
TGCCGGCCTCGTCGGTGTGAACCTGTTCTTCGCCCTCTCCGGCTACCTGATCACGAACCTGCTCATCACAGAGCAGCGAGCGACCGGCCGGATCGATCTTCGGCGGTTCTACGAGCGCCGCGTTCGACGCCTCGTCCCGGCGCTGGTCGCCGTCGTCGTCGCCACGGGCGCGCTGATGGCCGTGATGGGCCGGCTCCACGACTACATCGGACCTGCGGCGGTCTCGCTCTTCTATGTCTCCGACATCGCCAAGGCAATGGGCTACGACCTCGGCTACGTCGGTCACACGTGGTCGCTCGCGATGGAGGAGCAGTTCTACCTGCTCTGGCCCGCGCTCCTGATCTTCGTGCCGCGCCGGTACCTCGTGCCGGTCGCCGTGGCCGGGATCGTCGGCGCCATCGTCCTGCAGTTCGCCCTCGTGCCCGAGAACGTCCTCGCGCACTTCCGCCCGGACGTCCGCGCCGACGCCATCCTGTGGGGCTGCGTCATGGCGCTCGTGCCCCGGGCCCTGCCGCGGTGGCTGACCGTCGCGGCCCTCATCGGGGTCATCGCGGTGGCCTTCACGCCCTTCCCGTGGCCGTACGCGATCGCGGTCTCGGCACTCCTGTCCGTCCTCGTCGTGGCCGGCGCCGGGACGATCGCGGGGCCGCTGTCGAACAGGGTCCTCGTCCGGATCGGCGAGATCAGCTACGGCATCTACCTGTGGCACGCGATCCCCGTCGGCCTGTTCGAGCAGCGGACGCTCGCTGGCGACGTCGGGGCCATGGTGGCGGTCGTCGTCATCACGACCGGCCTCGCGCTGATCTCGGAGCGCTGGATCGAGCGGCCCTTCCGCCGGGCTCGACAGGCGCCCTCCTCGGGTTTCGCAGCGGAGCCCGCACCGTCGACATGACCACGACCCCGCTCGAGGGGTCCCGGGTTGAGGTCGCAGCGCGCGCCGCCTCCTTGAACCTCCTCCGCGTCCTGCAGCTCCGGCACGCGCTCGCACGGGCCGTCGTCGCGGTGCCCGCCTACCCGGCGTTCTTCGCGATCACCTTCCTCCTCGTCAAGGTCGGCGAGAGCTGGTCGCCGCTCCAGGTCGTCGTACGCCCGCTCGTCGTGGTCCTCGTGGCCCTGGCCGGCGTCCAGCTGCTGCTGGGCGCGCTGGCGGGCCGTCACGTCGCGGGCTACTTCGTGAGCCTGGTCTTCCTGCTGCTGATCGAGCCGGCGGTCGCGGTCCTCGTGCTGCTGCTGGGCATCGGTCCCCTTGCCTGGCGCTCGGTCAAGGCGCGTCGACTGAGCGGCATCGCCTGGCCCGAGCTGACGCGACCCCTGAACGTCATCTCGATCGTCGCGCTGGCCGTGACGGTCGGATCGGGCGTGATGGGCGGCACATTCTTCATCGAGCGACCGGCGACCGCGCTCGCGGCAGTCGGCACGGCGCCGGCCGACGCGCCGGACATCTACCTCATCCTGCTCGACGGCTACCCACGGTCGGACCTGCTGCACGAGGAGATCGGCATCGATAACACGCCGTTCCTGGCGGACATGCGAGGCCTCGGCTTCGACGTCGCGGCCCGGTCCCACTCGAACTACGGACGGACGGCCCTCACCCTCGCCTCGATCTTCAGCGCTCGGCCGGTGGCGGACCTCCTCCCAAACCCGCCGGCGAGTGTCCCCGAGCAGGCACGCGCGCTCGGACGGCTGATCAACAGCGGCGCCGAGCTCGACGTCGCGCGAGCGAAGGGCTACGAGATCGTGAGCATCCCTTCGCCGGTCGACTACGTGTCGCTCTTCGCCGCGGACCGCGTGCTCCAATCACCGTTCGCGACCGAGTTCGAGCTGACGCTGACGGAGCAGGACCTCCTGCGCCGAATCGCGCCGGATGCGCGGCACTGGTGGTTCCTGGATCAGCATCGCCAGCGCATCCTCGGGACCTTCCAGGCCCTGGCTGGGATGCCGGCAGAACCCTCGCCCAGACCCCGGCTCGTCTTCGCCCACATCCTCGCCCCGCATGCGCCGATCGCCTTCGGCGACGCCGGCGAGGAGGTCATGCTCAGCGGCTGCGAGTGGACGCTCTGCCCCGAGCCGCTCCCGCTGCCAGCGGAGTTCCGCGCGGACTATGCGGCGCAGATGCGCTACCTCGACGGCGTCGTTGAGTCGACCGCCCGGGCGATGCTCGCGAACACCTTGCGCCCATCGGTGATCATCTTCTTCTCCGACCACGGGAGTCGCCTGAGCGGGACGTTCGATTCGATGTTCGACAACCTCATCCTCAGCTACACGCCGGGGAAGCCGGGGCTGCTGCCGACCGATGCGACGCCGGTCAACCTCCTGCCACGGCTGTTCAACGCTTACATCGGTACGAATGAGCCATTCGCGCCGGAGGTCCAGTACAGGCACCCTGATGGCGCGTTCTTGCCCGTAATGCAGGTCAACCAGTGATTCCCCAGGATCTCCACCTCGCGTACATCGACCCCGGGTCGGGGAGCATGATCATCCAGGTGATCATCGGGACGCTCCTCGCCGCCCCCTTCGTCCTGCGTCGGCAGATCGGGCGCGCGTACGACGCGCTGCGACGACGCAAGCCAGCCTCCAAGTCGGAACGGGATCGCCTCGCGTCATGACGGCCGAGCCCGGTGACGGCTCGTTCCGTGACCCCAGCGGGTTCATCTACCGTCGCGAAGACCTGATCCTGCGCCAGGTCAATCGCTCGTTTGCCGAGCGGTTTGACGACCTCCGCGCGTCCGGGCTGCTCACGACGCTGCAGCGCCAGGGGCTGCTGATCGATCACGAAGAGGTCGACCCGAGCCTGGCTGCCGCTCCCGCCCTCGCCCACGCCGTGCTCCAGCCGGAGCCGCTCGCCTTCGTCTCGTACCCGTATGAGTGGGCATTCGGCCTGCTCAAGGACGCGGCGCTTGTCACGCTCCAGGCCCAGTCCGAGGCCTCGGCGGCGGGCTTCGCGCTCCGCGACGCCTCGGCGTACAACGTGCAGCTGCATCGCGGCCGCCCGATCCTGATCGACTCGCTGTCGTTCGAGCGTGCGCGACCCGACGCGCCGTGGCGCGCCTACCGACAGTTCTGCGAGCACTTCGTCGCGCCCCTCGCCCTGATGGCCCATCGCGACGTCCGCTGCGGTCTGCTCCTGCGTGACTTCATCGACGGCATCCCGGTGGATCTCGCCGCGGCGCTCCTCCCGGGGCGAACCAAGCTCGACGTCGGCCTCGCCAGCCACATCCACGCCCATGCCCAGGCGCAGCGGCGGTCGAGGCACTCGTCGGGGTCCTCGGGCGCCAGCAGACGCATGCCCGCGATCGCCCAGACGGCACTGCTCGACAGCCTGCGGCGGACGGTCGAGAAGCTCACGTGGCGGCCCGCAGTGACAGCCTGGGCCGGCTACGCGGAAGCGACGTCGTACTCGGCGGCGGCGGCGCGCAGCAAGGACGAGGGCGTCCGACGGCTTCTCGAGGCGGCGGGCGACGGGGTCGTCTGGGATCTGGGCGCGAACACCGGCCGGTTCAGCTCGATCGCGGCTTCACTGGGTCGGACAGTCGTCGCCTGGGACGGGGATGCCGGGGCGACGGAGCTGCATTACCAGGCCGTTCGGCTCGGTGCGCAGCCGGCCGTCATCCCGCTGCTGGCCGACCTGACCAACCCGAGCCCGGGCCTTGGCTGGGCGAACGAGGAGCGGCGGTCGTTGGTCGAGCGGGCCAACGCCGGCGTGGTCATGGCCCTCGCGCTCGTCCATCACCTGGTCATCGGCCGAAACATCAGGCTGGCGATGGTCGCGGAGCTCCTCGCGCGCATGGGCCAGCAGCTGATCGTCGAGTTCGTCCCGGACGCCGACCCGATGGCGCAGCAGCTCCTGTTGAGTCGGGACGACGTGAAGCCGAGTCTCACCATCGATGGCTTTCGCCAGGTGTTCGAAGCGCGTTTCGAGATCCTCGACGACGTCCCGATCGAGGATTCGGGAAGGCGCTTGCTGCGGATGCGACGGCGATGACCCGTCGAGTCAGCAGTGACCGGGCGCGACGCGGCCTAGGCTTCCCCGGGAAAATACCTGGAGGCGGGCTGATGGCGCGGGCGCCGATCACGTTCTCGTTCGGGCGGAACTGGCAGAAATACCTCGACTCGATGCCAGAGACAGCCGTGGAGCGCACGGTGCAGTACGTGCGCGACTGGCTCGGGGACCTCAAAGGGTTGACGCTGCTCGATATCGGATCCGGTTCGGGCCTGACCGCACTGGCGGCGCACAGGCTCGGGGCAACCGTGCGCACGTTCGATGCGGATCCGGCCTCGGTAGCCGCCACCGAACGTCTCGCAGGCGGAAAGTGGGAAAACGGCGCGGGATCGATCCTCGACAAGGACTTCGTCGCGTCGCTGGGAACCTTTGACGTCGTGTCGTCATGGGGTGTCCTCCACCACACTGGAGACGTCTGGACGGCGATTGACAACGCGGCGAGCCTGGTTCGACCAGGCGGGCGATTGTGGATCGCGCTCTACACCCGCACCCACGCAGAACGCCGGAGCCTCCGAACGAAGCGGATGTACAACGTGTCACCCGACGTGGTCAAACGCGTTTGGCGCGGGGCCTATGGGATCGCGAAGCTCGGCAAGGCGACGCTTCGCCGCGACTTCCACCCGATGCGCCGATACCAGGAAGAGCGCGGGATGAGCTGGTGGCGGGATACGGAGGACTGGCTCGGCGGTCTGCCCTATCAACCAGTAGGACCCGGTGAGGTCTTGGCGCGACTCCGCCCGTCTGGATTTGACTTGGAACGTCTCCATGACGCTCTCGGCGAGGGCAGAACGGATGTCTATCTGTTTCGGCGGATAGTTTTGTAAGCTGATGTCTGTCGTCGTGACATTTAACCAACTGCTTGCTTCGAGGCAATCGCCAACAGTCGCGGCCGCTGCCGACGAATCCGGTAGACCAGTCGCCGAAGCAGCTGCTCCCATGCGGGTCCTCGCTCGATCAGCCTTGTCTCCTGGATCTCGGGTCTAAAGCCGCGCGATTTGAGATAGTCCCCGAGGGTGCGCGTGGTCCAGGTGCGCACGTGTTGATAGAAGTGGAACTCGGCTCCGCAATCCGGGCACTGACGTGTGCTCGCTGCGAGCCGCTCAGAGTTCGGTGTGGTGATGACGAGCACGCCGCCGGGACGGAGGACACGGCGTGCCTCGGCGATCGCCGAGTCGAGGGTCTCGTCGTCCAGATGCTCGACCACCTCAATCAGCATGGCGGCGTCCATCGAAGCGTCGGCCAGAGGGATGCCGGTGACGGAGCCGAGGTGGAATGTCGCGTCGGGCGTCCGCAGCATCGCTGCTTCTAGGACGGCGGGCGACGAGTCGACGCCGACAGCTCGAACTCCACGTCTGTCCAACTCCTGGATTAGGGGCCCAGTCCCGCAACCGATGTCGACGACGGCCTGGGGTTTCCGACGCATGAGGCGTCGGACGATGTCCGGCGCGTGCTTTTCGGAGAAGAACTCGGACGCGTCGTGCGCCGCAAGGTAGTCCCAGAACCGTGCGACCTTCTCGTCGCTCCAGTCAACGCTATGCGGCCGGAAATCCATCGCTACCCTCATCGAGACCTTTTGAGTTCGTTAAGACCCGTCGGTCGCCAATCCTTGCCCACACCGTGAGCGATGACAGCAGCAAATCGCGTTTGCTGAGCTCCGGGCGTTCGGCAATAACGCGACCGGACAGATACTCCGCGCCTCTCATCTCACCGTCCTCCCACTCCACCACGTCGAGATAGCGCCCGAGGACGTCTCGATACTGGCTCTCTTGCCATTCGTTTAGGTACGTCGGGAGGTCGTTGCGGTCCGCGTACAGGTGGTCCCAGGGGCGCATCCTCGGCGGCCCGGCGAACCCGGATGCGTGCCACCCTGGATGATGACCGCCCTCGAGAGCGGGGAAGAGCGCGATCTGAATCACTGCAACGCCGTCCGGACGGAGGACCCGATTCACCTCTTGGGTGGCACGAGCAACATCCGGCAGATGCTCCCAAACGGCTGACGAGACCACCAAGTCGAAGGTCGACTCGGCGAAAGGCAGTGCGGCGGCGTCGCCTTGAACAAGCCGGACCCCGGCGAATGGCAGCGGCTTCTGGTTGCGCTCGGCAAGGCGACGCCAGTATCGAAACGTGTGGAGCAGGTCGCGTAGCAAGGCACGGCTCGCACGCACAGGACCCTCCGACCTTGCGAGGGCGATCCACATCCGCGGTCGCCGCAATCCAAGCGCGATCGGAAGCACGTCCAGGCTCACAACTCGAGCTCCGTCGGAGGCAAACAGGAGTGAGAGCGGCGCGCGATCGCCACACCCTATGTCGAGTACGTTCAATTCGCCAAAGCTCGAGATGCCGAGGCGCTCGAGATGTTCTCGCCAAGCGACATATCCGTCGAAATGCATGTCAGCGTCGGTCTCGGCTTCGCGCCATACCCGGCGCAAGCGCTCAGGCGCCCGCACGACGTCCCAGAGTCTCACTGCGCGTTCACCGGGATGGTCGAGTACAGCTTCGCGAACGCGTCTCCCACCGCCGCGGGCGCCCACGGTGCGAGGTCGTTGGCGGGGACGGGGGGCCGATGGCCGGCGAGAGCCCGCTCGACCGCGTCGGCGAGGTTCGCGCCGCTCGCCTCAACGATCTCGATGGGAGCGCCATCCACCTCGCGCAGGCCGATCATGTCTGTTGCCACAACGGGGACACCGGCCGCGAGAGCCTGAACGACGACCTGCGGGACGCCCTCGACTGTCGCGGCATGGACTAGGACGTCCGCGGCGGTGAATGCCTTCGGGACGTCCTCGACGTAGCCAGCGAAGCGAACACGCTCGGCGACCCCGAGACTTCTCGCGAGGGCCACCAGGCTGCTCCGCTCCGGACCATCGCCTGCGATGAGCAACTGCAGGGCTCCGCTCGAGGTGCGCGGCGCAAGCGCGCGGAGGATCAGGTCAACGCGTTTGCGCGGCTCGAGCGACGCTAGCACCAGCGCGACCGGGATGGCTCGTTCCAGGCCGAAGCTGAGCCGAGCCGCCTCTCGGTCGGAGTGCGATGCCGCCCGGACCTGATCGAAGCCCGCCAGCTCGATCGGCGAGCGGATGAGCGCGTATTGATCGCGCCTGCCGATGCCGGCGGCCAGGTACATCGCGCCGAGTTCGCGTCCGACCGAAATCATCCTGGTCGTCGACGCTGCACAGAGGCGCTCCGCCCAACGGAAGCCGATCGAGGCGATCGGGTTGTAGGCGGGGCCGAACGACGCCATGTGGATCGTGTGCAGAATGACGGGCGCCTGACCTCGAGCCGCGAGACGGCCGAGGACACCTGCCTTCGACTGATGCGTGTGGACGACATCGAACCGATGAAGGCGGACCAGTCGCCTGATCGATCGATAGGCGCGCACGTCCTGCAATAGGGAGACCGCGCGGACGAGGTCCGGGAGGACGTGGGTGACGGCGCCGGGTGGCAGCTCCTCGTCGATGCTGTCTCGTCCGACGGCCAGGTGGACCTCGAATCCCTGCGCGAGCTCCCAGGCGATCGTGTGCGCGACGTTGCGCTCGGCGCCCCCGCGTCGATGCCGGGTCTCGATGTGGAGGACGCGCACGCCTACCCGGTCGCGGGCGTCGCCGCGATCCAGCGGTCGTGCCAGAGCTGGAGCTGGACCAGGGTCCAGATCCGCCGACCGTTGTCGGCGACACGATCGACATGCGCCTGCATCAGCGCGGCGGCGGCGTCGGCATCGAGAAGGCCAGCTGTTCGCACGCGCTCCGGATCCAGCGCGTCGCGAGCGAGCTGGGCGAGATCGCCGCGGAACCAGGCGTCCAGCGGGGCGCCGAAGCCCTGCTTGGGGCGGTCGATGATCGAGTCGGGGATTCGGCCTCGCATGATGCGTCGGAGGAGGTCCTTCCTCGTGAAGCCAGGGAGCTTGACGCTCGAGGGCACGGTCGCGAGGTAGTCGATCAGCTCCGGCATCAGGAATGGCGCCCGGACCTCGAGCGAGGCCGCCATGCTCGCCCGATCGACCTTCGCCAGGATGTCCTCCTGCAGGTACGAGCGGACGTAGGCCCCGACCGTCCGATCGCCCCAGTCCCTCGCCCCGGAGAAGCTCCCGGCGATCTCGGCGACGGGCTCGCGCTCAACCGGCCCGTTGAGCGTCTCGCGAGTGGCAGCCGCCAGATAGCCGCGCGCGCCAAGGCCGAAGGCGCCGAGGCGGGCCAGCAGGCGCGTCTCCGGGCGAACGTCAAGGCCGGCCACGAATCGGCGGCCCTTGCCGTAGATGCCGTCGGTGCGGTCAGGCATCCGCCGCGCCCCTCGCGCATACACCGAGCGAACAGTGCTCGGTAGAACGTCGAGCCAGCCGGCGATCTTGAGTGCCTGGTAGGTGCGGTAGCCCATCAAGAGCTCGTCGCTGCCGTCGCCGCCGAGCGCGACCTTGACGTGCTGGCGGGCGAACGCGCTGAGCAGGTGGGTCGGGATGACTGACGGGTCGGCCATCGGCTCGTCCAGGATCTCCGTGACGCGGGGCAACAGATCGCGAACCCGCGCCTCCGAGAGGACCTCGACCTCGTGCTCCAACCCGAGTTGGCGAGCTGCCAGCACCGCGTGGTCCGTCTCGTCGTAGCCGGCTTCCTCGAAGCCGACGGTGAATGCGTGGACGGAGGAGCTCTGGCGAGCCATGTAGTAGCCAATCGACGTCGAGTCGAGGCCGCCACTGAGGAACAGGCCGACGGGGACGTCCGCAACCATCCGGGTCGCGACCGAGCGATCCAGCAACTCATCCAGGCGGTGGGCGGCTTCGTCGCTCGTTATTGGACGCGGCGCGAACTTCAGGCGCCAGTAGGGCTGTTCGGCCAGGCCATCCACCGTGATGACCGCGTAGTGGCCGGCTCGCAGCTTGCGGATGTCGCGCAGGACGGTTCGGGGAGCAACTGCGTAGTCGAATGCCAGGTACTGCTCGACCGCGACCGGGTCGATGTCGCGGCGCAATCGGGGATGCGCCAGCAGCGCCTTGATCTCCGAACCGAACGCCCAGCCCTCCGGGACGCGGCCGACGTACAGCGGCTTCTCACCCGTGCGATCGCGCACGAGCGTCAGCGCGCGCCGCTCGCGATCCCAGAACGCGATCGCGAACTGACCGTCGAGCAGCGGGAAGAGGTCCGGCCCCCACTCCTCGAAGCCGTGGACGAGTGTCTCCGTGTCTGAGTGGTCGGTGACGAACCTGTGCCCGAGACCGACGAGCCGCGAGC
>CAYXVP010000068.1:0-9187 GCA_964468305.1 uncultured Anaerolinea sp.
GTCTCGCAAGTCTCAGTACCGTCGCGTTGGTGTCTCGGGTCATCGGCACTTCCTCCTTGTCTCGCAACTCGGAGTTGGCCACGGCCCGAGAGGCCTATTGCTGAATTCTCGCTACAGAACCCGACTCTCGCCGCATGTTGCCTTTCGGGCAACCCAGGTAGCCCTCACGGCAACCTGTCCTCATGACAAAGCAAATGGTTTCTCGTGTTTGAACCTGGAACGCCGCTTGCTCCAAGCGCCATCATGAACAGAATCCTGGTCCTCCTTGTGCTCACGGCCGCCGCCGAAGCCGACGCCGCGACGCTGACGATGGACGGTGTCGACGTCACGCTCGCGGACGTCAGCCTCACGTCAACGGACGCTGGCTTGATCGAAGGGACGTTGGACGGCGTCGGCCTCCAGACCGTCACCTCGCGTCCATTGGTTGTTCGGCTCAGGCTGGCGCCGGGGAGGCCGCCGCTCGTCGTGGGGTGTTGCGGCCACCGCCCCCATGGGCGACCCGGGCCCCCGGTCGGAAGCCCGGCGGCGAGGGAGCTCGATGCCCATCAGGACCGGCTCCAGCACGCGCTCGAGGCGTCGGGCGAGGGCTGGGTCTCCACGACGCGCCTCCGCGGCGCGACCTACCTGCGGGCAGGGATCCTGAACACGCAATCGACCGCCGAGGACGTCGACGAGCTCCTGGACGTCCTCCGCCGGCTGGCGCGCGATGACTGACTGTCTCTCGCGGCTGTTGTCCGGCGCGGCGATCGTCACCCTTCTGGTCGCGGCCCTCCTCGCCCCTTCGACAGCGATCGGCGCGCCCCTCCCCGGCGAGAGCTGCCCCGACACCACACCCGGGCCCGGCGCGTCGGTCCTGGCCTGTGGCGAGGGCAAGGTCGGCGGCGGAGGCGGCGGCTCGGGCCGCTCGCTCGATGTCACGGGCCTGCTGCCGATCCTCGCGGCCGCCGGTGGTGGCGCCGTCATCGCGCTCGGGGCAGCAGTCCTCTTCCTGCGACGCCGCGCCATCGCGCCCGCTGGCCCAGTGGATCCCGAGGAATGGTGGACCTGCCGGAACTGCGGCAGGAACAACGTGATCGACAGCCCGCGCTGCTATGCGTGCGGGGAGTGGCACGCCTGACCCTTGCGGCCGTCGTCGCGCCCCTCGGAATGAGGAGCCGGAGCCGCTAGCTTCCCGACGAGCTCGCCTCGGCCCCGATCTTGTCGTGCGTCCCCACCTTCTCCCGTGCCGCCATCCGGTCGCGCGCCCGGAAGTACTCGCCGACCACGGGCAGGAACCACGGGCGGCCCTCGTATGGCGCCGGAACGAGTGGGAAGCGCAGCTGGGCGAGCGCCGGCGGCTCCCCGCCTCCCATCCAGTCCGCGGCACGCGTCCCCAGCCAGTGCAGGAGGACCACGCCGCTGCCGCAGCAGCCCATGGCGTACATCACCCCGCCGGATCGCCCGATGTGCGGCATCCGGTCGAAGGTCATCCCGATCTTGCCGCCCCAGGAGTAGTCGACGCGGTAGCCCGCCACCTGGGGGTGGACCTCGAGCATCCGGCGATGGAGCAACTTCGCGGTCTTGTCGACCGTCGTCGGGAAGAAGCTGACCCGGCCGCCCCAGATCAGGCGGCGATCCGCGCTCACATGCCAATACGACAGGAAGTTCTTGGTGTCGAAGTACGCCCGGCCCGTCGGCGAAATCTCGCGGGCGACCTCCTCGGGCAGGGGTTCGGTCGCGATGATGTACGACCCGATCGGGATGATTCGACGCCTGAGGGCTGGCGCGGCGCCGTCGGTGTAGGCGTTGGTCGCGACGAGCACGTCGCGTGCGTGGATCGGGCCGCGGGCCGTCTCGACGAGGAACCGCCCATCGGGCCGGCGCCGGATCGACGTGGCTCGAACGCCCTCGTACAGGTCGGCGCCGGCAGCCTCGGCCAGCCCGACCAGGCCGGCGAACCACTTGCCCGGATGCAGCACGCCACCGGAGTCGATCGCCAGGCCGCCGTGGTAGACGGGCGTCCCGACCTCGGTCGCGAGCTGATCGCGCGGCACCACCCGCGCGCGCGTGCCCCAATCGGTGCGGAGCGGCGCCTCGCCCGCGAAGTGCTCCGCATCGGCGCGTGACCAGGCCAGCTCCATGTAGCCGTTGAGCCGCAGGTCGGCCTCGATCCCGTTCTCCCGGATCGTGCGGCCGAGGAGCTCGGTCGCCTCCACGGATTCGGCAAATAGGCGCGTCGCCAGCTCGCGCCCGTAACGCTTGACCATCGACGCCGGGCCCCACTTGTAGCCGGGATGCGCGATACCCCCGTTCCGCGTCGATGCGCCCCAGCCGAGGTTGTTCGCCTCGAGGACGACGACCTTCGCGCCCGATTGCGCCAGCCGTCGCGCGGCAGCGACACCCGTGTACCCGCCGCCGATGACCACCGCGTCGGCCTCGTCCGGCAGCGTCCTGGCGCTGCGATCCGGAAGGGCGGGCATGGTCGCGTGCCAGTACGGCCGCCGTTCGTAGTCGAGGTTCAGGGCCGGGGTCGCGGGCATCGCCACATGCTATCGGGCGAGGGCGGGCTTCAGGCGGGCGACGCGTCCTCGTAACCGAGGCGGCCGTCGGCGATCGTGAGCAGGACGACGCCCGGCAGCGACCGGCCCAGCAGCGGGTTGCCCCAGCCGCGCGACCGGAGCGCGCCGGGTTCGACGGTCCAGCGGGCGCCTCGGTCGAACACGACGAGGTCAGCAGGCGCTCCCTCGACGAGGCCCGGTGCTCCGGCGACGGCGCCGAGGACGAGCGCTGGGCCGGTCGTCAGGGCCTCGATCGCGCGAGCCAGCGGAAGGATGCCGGCATCGACCATCTCGAGCACGAGGCCGAGCGCGGTCTCGATGCCCGCGATCCCCGGCCGGGCGAGCCCGAACTCGACATCCTTGTCGACCTGGGTGTGCGGCGCGTGATCGGTCGCGATGGCGTCGACGGTTCCGTCGCGCAGCCCGACGAGGCAGGCTCGGGCGTCCTCCGCCGAGCGCAACGGCGGATTGACCCGCAGCGAGCTGTCGTACGGGTCGGCCTCCAGGACGCGATCTCGCCACGGGTCGTGCGCGCGGCCGTCCTCGTCGATCGCCAGCCACGCCCAGCGACGGGAGCCCGCGATCCACTCGTCGGTGAGGGCCAGGTGGTGGGGCGTGACGTCGCAGGTCACGGCGAGCCCGGTGGCCTTGGCCCTGCGCACGTGCTCGATAGAGCCCGCGGTGGAGAGGTGCGTCAGGTGGAGGCGCGCGCCGGGCACGTCGCGAGCGACCTCGGCAAGGATCTCGAGGTCGCGCGCCACCGCGGTGGCCTCCGCCGCGGACGGCCAGCCGCGCAGGCCGAGCACGGTGGCGACGAGCCCCTCGCTCGCCTCGGCGCCGTCGGTCTGGCCCAGGTCCTCCGGGTGGTCGATGACCGGCAGCCCGAGCATCCCCGCGTACGCCAGCGCGTTGCGAAAGAGCTCGGCACGCTGGATCGGCGAGCCGTCGTCGCTGAACCCGACGACCCCCGCGTCGGCGAGCTCGTCGAGCGCCGCGAGCTGCTCGCCTGCCCTGCCCGCGGTCGCGACCCCAAGCTGGAGCAGCCGCACCGGCGAGCCGGACGCGGCCGCGGCGAGGCGGGCCGCCTCGACCATTGCCGCGCGATCGATTGGCGGCGTGGTGTTGGGCATCGCGCACACGGTCGTGAAGCCGCCGTGCGCCGCCGCAGCCAGGCCGCTGCCGATGGTCTCGGCCCCCTCGTTGCCCGGCTCGCGGAGGTGGGTGTGCAGGTCGATGAAGCCCGGCGCGACGATGACGCCGCGGTCGTCGATCCCGGCCGCATCGTCTCCCTCCAGCCACGCGATCGAGTCGACCAACCCGTCGCGCACAACCAGCTCAGCCGGTCCTCGCCGGCCCGTCGCCGGGTCGACCAGCCACGCGCCGCTCAGGTCGAGGTCGACCTGCCGGCCAACGGCGTCGGGCGCCGAGCCGCTCGCGACGGCACCCCCGATGGCGCTCACGACGCAGGCCGGAGACTGACCGATGTCACGAGTGAGAGCACAGCCATCCGGATCGCCACGCCGTTGGCGACCTGCTCCGTGACCAGCGACCCGGGGCCGGCGGCCACGTCGGCGGCGATCTCGACGCCCTCGTTCATGGGCCCGGGATGGAGCACGAGACAGCCCGGCGCGGCAAGCGCGAGCCGGTCCCGCGTGAGCCCGTATCTGGCGCTGTACTCGTGAAGCGACGGCAGCAGACCGGCGGCCATCCGCTCCTGCTGGAGCCGGAGCGCCATGACCGCGTCCGCGTCGCGAAGCGCTGCGCCGATGTCGCTGCTGGCCGTGAACCCACGGTCGCCGCCGACGCCGGCTGCCGCCCACGCCTCGAACCCGCGCAGCAGCGTCGCCGGGCCGCAGAGCCAGACCTCGGCGCCGGCCGCGGTGAGCGTCCACAGGTTGCTGCGCGCAACCCGCGAGTGCAGGACGTCGCCGAGGATCACGACCTTCCGGCCCCGCAGCGAACCGCCGGGAACGCGGCGGCGGAGCGTATACAGGTCGAGCAGCGCCTGCGTCGGGTGGGCGTGGCGGCCGTCACCGGCGTTCACGACCGAGCCACCGAACTCGCGGGCCGCGAGGTACGGCGCGCCCGATATCGCGTGGCGCATGATGAGCACCCTGGGGCGGGGGGCTTCCGGCGTGCGGACGGTGTCGAGCAGCGAGTGGCCCTGCTCGTGCGAGGAGCCGCTCACGCCCACGTTACCGACGTCCGCCGGGGGGTGCTTCGCGGCGACCTCGAAGCTCACCCGCGTCCGGGTCGAGGCCTCGTAGAACAGGTTCGTCACGCCGATGCCCCGCAGGGTCTCGGAGCGGGGCCGGCGTCGCGCGACGATCTCGCCCATGACGTCGGCCGTGTCGAGCAGCAGCTCGATCTGGGGCCAGGTCAGGACGTCGGTGTCGAGGAGGTGGCGGTGCGGCCATGCCCGGGAGCGCTCGCCGCCCGCTTCCATCGCCGGCGTCGCCCCCGTGACCCCGGCGAAGGTCGAGCTCACGTCAGGCTCCGGCGGGGGCCATCGCGGCGATCTGTTCGATGTCGACCGCGTCCTCGCCATCGACCTCGCGAACGCGGACGCGCACGACCTCCTCGCGTGACGTTGGCACGTTCTTGCCGACGTGGTCGGCCCGGATCGGCAGCTCGCGGTGGCCTCGATCGACGAGCACGGCCAGCCGCACCGCCTGGGGCCGCCCGAACTCGCGCAGGGCGTCCATCGCGGCGCGCACGGTCCGTCCCGTGTACAGGACGTCGTCGACGAGGACGACCGTCGCGCCGTCGATCTCGAAGGGCAGGTCGGTGCCCTTCACGATCGGGGCGTGACCGAGGCGCGCGTCGTCGCGGTAGAACTCGATGTCGAGCGCACCGACGGGGAGCTGGGCGCCCTCGTTCTCCCGGATCGCCGCGGCGATCCGGCGGGCGAGCGGCACGCCGCGCCGCTGGATGCCGACCAGCACCAGCCCGGCGGTGCCCGCCTGTTTCTCGACGATCTCGTGGGAGACGCGGATCACCGCCCGGCGGATCTCGTCCGGGGTCATGATGCGGCGGCCGCTCACTCGCTCCCTCCCGGCCTCACGGGGCCCACCACCGGCTCGCGGGCCGTCCTCGAAGGTCGGCGCCGAGTGTAGCCGCCCGCCGCTAGCGCAGGACCTGCAGGTTCGCTTCCGGCTCCGACTGGATCTTGCCGAACGTTGCGCCCGACCAGCCGAGAACCTGCAGCTCGCTCTCGTGCCCGTCCTGGCCGGAGGGGCTGACCCATGCCAGCCGGTTGACGTCGATCGAGAAGCGACGCAGGGCGGGCTCACCGGAGAGCGGCGGATCGGGCTGGATGGCGCCGGTGGCGGGATCGATCACGACGAGGCTCAGGCGGCCATCGGTCGCGCCGGCGTGCTCGCTCACCCAGACGGCCAGTCGAATCCCCTCGGGGTCGAACTTGGCCTCGAAGTCCTCGACATGGCCGGTGACGATCGGTGTCGAGTGCCCGGCGGGCCCGGTGATCGCCGGGGCCTCCGATGTCGGCGCCGGGGCGCTCGACGTCGGGGCGGAGGAACCCTCGACCCAGCCGTCCAGCACGAGCTGGCCGTCCCCGAGCCCCCAGGAGATCCCGTCTGTCGAGCGCAGCGTCCCCGACCAGTAGGCCACGAAGCGCGCCTCGCGGTCGACCACCGGCATCCACACGTCGGGCTGCGCGAGGTCGGTCTCGACGCCGGTCTCGGGGTCGTACAGGAAGGACGAGGCACGCCCCTCGAGCGGCCCGCCGGGGGCGTTGCCGCCGTTGCCGTTGCCGTTGTTGCCGCCGTTGCCATTGCCGTTGTTACCGCCCTTGCCGTTGTTGCCCGGGCCGCTCGCGCCCGGCTCGCCAGACGCCCCCGCCAGCGGCGACGTGATGCGGCTGGCGAGGACCTTGGTCCCGAGCCACGCCGAGAAATAGGTCTGATGATCGCTGCTGACGAGCGTGGCCGCCCTGCTCCCGGCCGCATAGAGGTACAGGTCAGGGCCGGTCGAGCCGTCCTTCGGCGCCGCGGAGAAGGCGAGCCACTTGCCGTCCGGCGAGTACGCGACAACACCGACCACCGTCACGCCGCTGGCGATCTCGACCGCGCCAAATGGTGTCGGCGCCGGGCTGCCGGGGGCGCCGCCGGACGGGGCCGGCGAAGGGCTCTCGGCAGACGGGGTAGCCGGCGGCGCCGAGGGTCCGCCTGACGGCTTCACCGGGATGACGAAGATCTTGCCCGCGCTCGCGGCCCCCGCCTCCGACTCGAAGACGAGCTGGTCGTTGTGCGGCGAGAGCGTCACCGTCGACGCCTTGGCGCCGGCGAGGTTCAGGTTGCTCCCCCCCTCGTTGCCGGGGGGCGGAACGCAATCCGGGCTCGATCGCGGGCAGACCTGGTTGATATCCGTGAAGAAGAGGTCCCAGGAACCGTCCGGTCCGGACTTGAGGGCGGGGATCGGCACGGCGGCGACGTCGATCGGCGTCGGTCCGGGCGTGAGCCTCACCGCCGCGATCGGCGAGCTGTGCGCCGGCCTCGGGAGGATGCCGGGGAGCAGCGCACCGACCACCACGACCAGGACGAAGACGCCGGCCGCCGCACCGACTGGGATCGACCGCCAGAAGGGGCGCCGACCGGCGAGCAGCGGCGAACGCCTGGCAGCGACGTCGAGCGCCGCCGAGGTCTTCGCCCACAGGTCGCGTGGCGGCTCGATCGGCTCGTC
This sequence comes from uncultured Anaerolinea sp., assembly GCA_964468305.1. GTDB lineage: Bacteria > Chloroflexota > Limnocylindria > Limnocylindrales > CSP1-4 > UBA5189. The sequence continues at coordinate 7,239 of CAYXVP010000068.1, forward strand.
GCGGAGCGAGCGCAGGAGCTCTCGATCGGCGGCGACTGCAGCGTTCTCGCGACGGCATTCGGTGCACGCGTCGAGGTGGCGGGTCAACCACCTCTCCTCGTCGGCATCGAGCGCCTCGAGGAACCGCCGCGAACCCAGCGCCCGCGCGCGGTCATGCGTCGCCTCGGCGTCGTTGTGCCGGCGGCGGAAGGGCAGGGTCATCGGCCGCCGCGGCCCTCGCGGGCGAACATCGCGTCGCGCTCGGTCTCGGCGGCGTGCTCGGCCTCCTTCTCCGCGGCGAGGGCCCGCCGGAGCGACTCGCGAGCGCGGGTCAGGATCGCGCGGGCGGCCACGTGGCTGACACCCATCGCCGCGGCCAGCTCGAGGCCGGTGAGGTCATGGATCTCGGCGAGGAGCAGGGCGGCGCGCTGTCGCTCCGGGATCCTGGCGAGCGCGCGCTCGAGGGGACCGGACAGCCGAAGATCCATCGCCAGCCGTTCCGCCGAGGGCGCCGCGCCGCGCGCCTCACCGGTCCACGGGACCATCCGCACGATCTTCCGGCGGCGGATGTCGTCCAGGGCCACGCGGTGCGCGATCTGGTACAGCCACGCGCGCGCGTTCTCGTCCTTCTCCAGCGTGTCGTAGTTCTTGTACGCCTTGACGAATGCGTCCTGGGTCAGGTCCGCGGCGAGGTCGCCATCGCGAAGCATGCGCACGAGGTAGGCGTAGATCTCGCCGTGGTGCTTCGCGAACAGGCCCTCGACGAAGACGCGCGCCTCGTCCTGATCCCAGGCGCGGTTCATGGCGCGGCCGACCAGCTTCGAAGCGCCCGGGTCGATGGCCCATGGCGTCGGGGCGGACGCGGTTGGTTGGAGCACTGCGAGCGGCCTTCCGATCTTCGAGCCGCCGGCGGGAATGGCAGGAATGCGCGGTGAGCGGCGGCGCCGTGGCCAGTGACGACGCGTTCCAGGGGTGTGTGACGCGCCGCACCACGATCGAATCGCGCGCGAATCGCCGGCGACCCCCTCATCGCACCGCCTCGACCTGGCCGCCGACACGCTCGAGGAGCTCCTCGACCGCCGCTTCGGGCGCGACTGGATTGACAGGGAGCCCGGTCCCGAGCTCGAGCCCCGCGATCTCGCGCAACCGCGGATGGACCTCCCAGTGCCAGTGGAACGTGGCATCCACACGCTCCCGCAGCGGCGCAGTGTGAAGGACGAGGTTGTACGGCGGCCCGTCGAGGCTCGCGCCGAGGCTGCCGAGCACCTGTCGGAGCGCCTGGGCCGTGGCGCGCACCGCGGCATCGTTCGCCCGGCCGAAGTCGGCCTCGTGCTCGCGCGGCACGATCCAGACCTCGAACGGCGAGCGCGAGGCCCATGGCGCGAACGCGACCGTGGCGGCGTCCTCCCAGACCAGGCGCTCCCGCGAGCGGCTCTCGTCACGGACGAGGCGGCACCACGGGCACTCGCCCTCGCGGATCACGAAACGCGCCGCGCCGCCAAGCTCCTCCCCCACCCGGTGTGGGATCAGCGGCAGGTCATACAGGTCCAGGCAGAGGTGGTTCGTGCGCGCGCCCGCCTGCGCGCCCCAGTTCTGGACGACCTGCAGATAGTCGGTCTGGGCGGCGGCAGTCGCCTCCGCGATCGCCGTGCGGGCGACCTGGAGCAGCGCCTCCGAGGTCTCGCCCGCCTGTGCCAGCGAGCGGTGCTCGCCAGGCGGCGCCGCGATCGTGCGCCAGCTCCCCGCGGCGCGCGCGCTCGACACGGTGACCTGGGCGAAGCTGCGGTCGAGCTCGTCGCGGTCCTGCTCCGTGCCGATCACGTGGAACGCGTAGTCCTTCAGGATCCGGACGCGGACGCCGTCACCCGCCGGGATCCTGCAGTTCTGGCAGTCGCCGCCGTCTGGGACCGTCTCGGCGGCCCGGGCGAACCGGCTGCGATCGAAGTCGCGGTCGACGATCGTGGCGACCC
>CAYXVP010000069.1:0-9124 GCA_964468305.1 uncultured Anaerolinea sp.
CCAGGAACTTCGATGACGCCTTTTTTGCACAGGGCTGGAACGCGGCCCGGGACCCGACCACGGTCACCGGCCCGAGACGGGATAGGCGCAGGTCGATCCCCTGGTTCTGGGCGTAGAATTGCCTGGCCCCGTCGCGGCCAGAGCGGGTCGCCGAGTCCACCGGATCCTCGATCGTCGCCCCCTCGGCAAACAGCCCGACGATCCGGTCGAGGTCACCGCTCGACACGGCCGCCAGATACTCGTCACAGGCCTCGCAGATGCGAGGCCGCGGGCGGCAAAGGTGCTCACGGCTTGGTGCCCGGCGACGGCGTGTAGCCGCTGGGCAACGACAGGTTGCGCGGCGCCGGCAGCGGACCGGCCAGCCGCGCCATGCTCAGGTCGTACGGCAGCATCGCCAGGTACAGCGACGAGTAATAGGGCTTTTCGGCCGGGGCCGCGGGGGGTACCCGTCTGCTGGGGTGCGCTCAAGGACACCGCTTCCGGGCGAATGAACGGGGTGGACTTCCCGGTCGCGAAGGTACTCGACGGCATCGACGCGGCGGTCGAGGCGGGCCTCGGGCCGGTCAAGGTCAACGTCGTCCTCAAGCGCGGCGAGAACGACAGGGGGATCCTGGAGCTCGCGCGCTGGGCGCGCGACGCCGGCCACGTCCTCCGCTTCATCGAGTACATGGACGTCGGCACGACCAACGGCTGGCGACTCGACGACGTCGTGCCCGCGGCCGAGGTCGTCGAGGTCATCGGCCGGGAGTGGCCGCTCGAGGCGGTCGACGCGGGCTACCGCGGCGAGGTCGCGGAGCGTTGGCGGTACCGCGATGGACGGGGCGAGGTTGGCGTCATTGCCTCGGTGACGCAGCCGTTCTGCGGCGACTGCACCCGCGTTCGCCTGTCGGCCGAGGGCACGCTGTACACTTGCCTCTTCAGCGCGTTCGGGCACGACCTCCGGGCGCCGCTGCGCGACGGCACGAGCGACGACGACCTGGCCGAACGCATCACTGACATCTGGGCAATCCGCGACGATCGCTACTCGGAGCGGCGCGCATCGGCGACCGCGCGGCTGCCGAAGATCGAGATGTTCGCCATGGGTGGCTGAGGCCACATCACGATGGACGACGACGCGCAACGCACGGTCCATGCCCGAGCCCGGCTGGCGCGATGCCATCCCTTCCCCGTTCCTCCCCTCCGCCCTCTTCATCCGGTTCGACATCGCCTTGCTCCTCGTCGCGGTCGGCCTCCTTCCTCGGGACGTCGACGAGGGCTGATCCGCCCGTCGAGGCCGAGGTCACAGTCTGCCGGGCCCATCCGGGGGATTTGTCCACCGCCTGTCCACAGCGGTGTGTAACTCGTGGAAACCTGGAGACGAGCGGCGCCCAAACTCGTGGATAACAACGTTGACCCGGCGCCGGCCGGATTCGTAACGTACGTCTTGCCCGAAGGGGCCGCCAGGGAACGAGGAACCGAGATCGCATCAAGGGACCTCGCGCCAGGGCCGGTCGCTTCGGGCGCTTCTGTACCCGGCCGCGACGGCGTTCCTGCGCCGTCCCCGGGCGAGCCCGGCGGGACGTGACCGGCATCCCGGTGTCGGTACTCTCGTCGGGCCCGCAGAAGCAGGCGGGCCACCGGCCGTCGACCCCTGGACGAAGCTCTGGAGGCCCGCACTCCCGATGGCATCATCGCCGCCGATGAATCCATCGACCCCCATTCCGCCCAGCGAGCAGCCGGCGCGCCTCGCCGCGCTCGAGGCGGCGGTCCGGGCCCGCTCGAACCTCGCGCCGGAGGTCGGGATCGTCCTCGGCTCCGGCCTGGGGGGCCTCGCCGACGAGCTCGACGACGCCGTCGCGATCCCGTTCGCCGACCTGCCCGGCTGGCCGGCCGCGACAGCACCGGGCCACGTCGGTCGGCTCCTCCTCGGCCGGTTGGCAGGCCGCCCCGTGGTCATGCTCCAGGGCCGGTTCCACCTGTATGAGGGCAACTCGCCAGGGCTCGTCGTCGAGCCCGCGCTGCTGTTCGGGCGCCTCGGCGCGAAGATCCTCGTGCTGACCAACGCCGCCGGCGGCCTTGACCCGTCCTTCGGACCGGGCACGCTCATGGTGATCCGCGACCACCTCAACCTGACCGGCCAGAACCCGCTCATCGGCCCGAACGCGCCCGATGTCGGCCCGCGTTTCCCGGACATGAGCGATGCGTGGAGCCCGCGCCTGCGCGCGGGCCTGCGGGCCGCCGGCGCGGCCGAACGCATCGACCTCGCCGAGGGCGTCTACGTTGGACTGGTAGGCCCCAACTACGAGACCCCGGCGGAGGTCCGCCTGTACGCCGCGCTCGGCGGTCACGCCGTAGGGATGTCGACCGTGATGGAGTGCATCGCCGCGCGCTGGGCGGGCCTCGAGGTCTGTGGCGTGTCCCTCGTCACCAACGCGGGCGCGGGCTATACCGGCGAGCCGCTGTCACATGAGGAGGTGCTCGCCGCGGGTGCGGAGTCAGGGCCCCGCCTCGCCCGCGTGATTCGCCGCTTCGTCGCCGATCTCTGACGCCGAGGCCCTAGCCAGCCCCGATCCGGACGTCGCTCGCGCCGCCGAGGACCTCGATCTCGTAGCGGTCAGGCGACGTCTCGAACCCGGGGGACACGAATCGGTGCCGGCCGCCCACCTGCACGTGCCGATCGGCGTCCAGTCGAAGGTGGGCGATGCCGCCCTGGACGACGAGAGCGACCGGCGTCGCCCCGGGTCGGCGGAACTTCACGCTGCTGGCGACACCGGCGAGGCGGACGGGAACCGAGCCGGACGGCGCCGGCAGGTCCAACGAGACGTGGTTGGCCCCGCCAGTGACGTCCACGCCGGCGACGGCCAGCGCGGCGAGTGAGCCGGTGAGGTCCGTGATGCCGCCGTCGATCTCGATGGTCCACGGGATCGAAGCGGCGAGCGCGATCCGCGCACCCCGACCAGCAAACGCGGAGACGGCCTGGCGCCGGTATCGGATCGTCACGACGCCGCCGGTGGTCCGAACGTCCGGGAGTGGCCCGTCGAACGTCGCCCGCACGAGCTCACCGGCTGGCGCCGCGCCGTCGAAGCGGAGCCGCGAGGTCGCCGTCTCCATGATCACCCGCGCGGTGGCCCGCGGACCGAGGGGCGCGAAGTTGAGCGCCAACCGCGGAGCGCCGGTGCTGAACACGAGGCGGCCACGCGTTACGTCGCCCAGAGGCGCGGTGTAAGCGTCCGCCACGAAGCCGCCGCGCACGCGTGCGCGCAGGCGGTCCGTCTCGCGCTCGACCGCGGTGACCGCGGCGTCCAGGAACCCCAAGACCGCCCGCCGCTCCCCGGCGGAGAGCGCATCGAGGGCGCCGCCAACGGCCCGCGTGAGGGGAGCTACCGCCTCGTGGACCTCGCGCGCCCGGGTCTCCACGGGCTCGATCGTCACGCTCCGCCGGTCTGCCGGATCAGGCCGGCGGCGGACGAAGCCAGCTCGTTCGAGCCGATCGACGACCCCCGTGACCGCACCCGTCGTGAGGAGGGCCCGTTCGGCGAGACGCCCGGCGGTGATACCGGGCTCGGCGATCACGAGCTCGAGGCAGCGCAGGTCGGTCGGGTTCAGGCCGAGGCGGTCGGCGACTGCCTCGTCGTAGGCGGCGCTGCGGACGGCTTGACAGGCGCGGTCAATGTCATTCATGATGCGATTATCTTAGCACACGAGATACTTAGGAGTGCACGATGATCAGTGATGATACAGGCGCGATCGAGGCGCGGGACCTCGTCAAGACCTACCCGGGCGACGTCCGGGCGCTCGACGGCATCAGCCTGTCGGTACAGAGCGGCGCGATCTTTGGCCTGCTCGGCCCGAACGGCGCCGGCAAGTCGACCACGGTCAAGGTGCTCACGACCCTCACGCGACCCGACTCAGGGGGCGCGACCGTGGCGGGGCATGATGTCCTCCGCAACCCGGACCGAGTGCGCCGCTCCATCGGCGTCGTTGGCCAGAAGGCCGCCGTCGATCCGAGCGCGACCGGTCGCGAGAACCTGCAGCTGCAGGGCCTCATCTACGGCCTACATGGTCGCCCGCTCACGGCCCGAATCGCCGAGCTGCTCGACGAATTCCGCATCGCCGACGCGGCGGACCGCCTGGTCCAGACATGGTCCGGCGGCATGCAGCGCAAGCTCGACGAGGCGATCGGCCTCGTCCATCGACCGAGCGTGCTGTTCCTCGACGAGCCGTCGACCGGGCTCGATCCCGATGCCCGGGCGACGCTGTGGCAGGAGATCTCGCGCCTCGCCGGCCAGGAGGGCCTTTCGATCCTGCTCACCACCCACTACCTCGACGAGGCCGACAAGCTGGCCAGCCGTCTCGCCATCGTCGATCGCGGCCGGATCGTGGCCCAGGGCGCGCCCGAGGCGCTGAAGGCCGAGCTCCGGGGCGACGCGATCAACGTCGTCCTCGGCTCGCCGGAGCTCGCCCCGGACGCAGCCCGCATCCTCGAGCGGATCGAGGGCCTCGGCGCCCCGACCCTCGACGGCGCGCTGGTGTCGGCCCGCGCCGACCACGCCGCGACGAGCGTTCCCGTCGTCCTGTCCGCGCTCGACGCCGCCGGCGTCGCGGTCGCGGCCATCACCGTCGCCCGGCCCTCGCTGGACGACGTCTACCTGCGACATACCGGCCGCGCCTTCCGCGCGACCGCCGTGGAGGTGCCCGCGTGACCGCCATTGCCCAGACCGGCTTCATCGCCGGCCGCCACATGCGTTTCTTCCTGCGTCAGCCATGGTTCGTGATGATGGCGCTCATCCAGCCCGTAATCTGGCTCCTCCTTTTCGGCGCGCTGTTCAAGAGCGTGACCGAGATCCCGGGCTTCGCCTCCGGCGGGTCGTACCTCGACTACCTGGTCCCCGGCGTCCTCGTCATGACCGCCCTCTTCGGCTGCGGCTGGAGCGGGATGTCGATCATCGAGGACATCGATCGCTCGGTTGTCGATCGGCTCCTGACGACACCGATCCACCGCAGTGCGATCATCGCCGGCCTCAACGCCTACGAGCTCGTCGCGCTCCTGATCCAGGCGGCGATCATCGGCGCGCTGGCGCTCGTCCTGGGTGCGAAGTTCGAGGGCGGCATCCTTGGCTACGCCGCGCTCACAGTGTGCGCGATGCTCATCGGCGCCACGGTTGCCGCGATCTCGGACGCCCTGGCGCTCATGCTCCGCCAGCGCGAGTCCGTGATCGGGGTGAACACGATCATGACCCTGCCGCTGACGTTCCTGTCGGCCGCGTTCATGCCCCTCGCCCTCGTGCCCAACTGGATCGCCACGGCGGCGAAGTTCAACCCGGTCAACTGGGCGGTCGAGGCCGGCCGCGAGGCGCTGACCGCATCACCGGACTGGTCGATGATCCTGCCCCGCATCGGCGGGCTGGCCGTGCTTGCGATCCTGGCCACCGCCTGGGCGACGCGGGCCTTCCGCGCCTACCAGAAGTCGATCTGACCAAGCACTTCGGCCGGTTGAGCCGGGTCCGCGGCAAGGCGACCGCGAGGACGCGACCGAGCGCACTTGAAGGTGCGTGAGGGAGCTTTCGCAGCGGTCAACACCGCCGCGGGCTTGGATCAACCGGCCGGCTGGACAGGCAGCTCGCGCCCGGCGGCGCGGGCTGCCTTCGCCTTTTCGGCCCAGGCTTCGAGCACTCGGTCCTTGTGGGGCCGGATCGGGCAATGTCCGTCGCGATTGTTCATCTCGTCGCAGTAGCCGAGGGGCACGCACTTCGGGGCGAGGAACGCGCCGAGGAAGGGCGACACCGAGAAAATCTCGTGCCGGATCAGCTGGAACAGCCGGCGGATCTCCCATTGGGCCATCGTGCACAGGCGCAGCCCCGACATGTGGATCAGCGCGCGCAGGTTCGTGGTCATGACGAGGTTCGTCCGAGTCGCGTTCGGGAACACGAACCGCGCGTCCTCGCCGGGGATGCCCGCGCCCACCAGGTCGCCGTAGAGCGACATCGCGCCCTCGATCTGGTCCTCGTACCGATCGCGAATGCCAGCGTCGGCCTCGGCGATCGTCTGGGGCAGCATCGTGGCCGCCTTCTTGAACGTGACGTAGCGCTGGCTCTGCTGGTCGAAGGCCACGCCCGCGCGATGGCGCACGAGCTGGTGCGAAAGCGTCCGTGAGACGCCGGTGATGCCGAAGGTGAAGACGACGTGCTCGATGGTCGAGCCATGGCCCGACTCGATGACGTTCGAGATGAGGCGCTGCATCTTCGCGACCTCGATCTCGCCTGCTTCCGCCCTCCGGAAGATCTCCTCCGGGGCGAGCTCCGAGTAGCACGTCCGGCAGGCCGTGTAGATCAAGGGGACGTAGTAGCGCTCGACGATCTCGCGGTTCGGAAAGAGGAGCGTCGCCTTGAGCCCGAGGTCGGCCCGACCGGGGTTCTTTGGGATGCCGGTCGGCTCCCTTGGCGTCGCCTCGACGGTCATGTGCCGAGTCTAGTCGACGGGTGCCGCCGTCACCGTCGACAGCTCCTCGACACTGATGCCGAGGGCGTAGGCCACGGCTTCGTTGAGGCTGAGCGCCGCGCCCTCGGCGGCCCAGAGCTCGAGGTCGGCCGGGTCGATCGCGCTCCGGACGCTGGGCCGAAGCAGCGACTCGATCCAGGCGTCGGTATACGAGGCGAGGATCGCGCCTGTGGCCTTGGCAAGCGCGCGTCCGGCGCCCCAGAGGCGTGCGGCCCGCTCCGGCTCGTTGTCCGCGAGCGCCTGCGCCGAGAGGTCGTCGATCACCAGCGTCATGCCCGCGGCGTCGCCGGCGAGGACGAAGTGGCGCAGCGATTCAAGCAGGAGCGGCCGCGATTCGTCCGAGCGATTCGCCCGGAGGAGCGCACTTCCGCCCATGTGCAGCGACCACGCTTCCATGGTCCGGTCGCCGACGAGGCGAAACTTGTCCAGTGCCGTCAGAAACTCGTCGACGCCGGCGTCCGGGTTTTGGCTGAAGTACTTCTTGTTGCCCTTGCCCCACAGCACGTTCGCCTCGCCGCGCACGTCGCCGAGCTCGCGGTACAGCGCGAGCGCCTCGTCCTGCGCCCGCTCGCCTTCGCCGTTCACATCGATGGTCGCGGCCGTGCTGGTGGGGTCGTCGGGAACGCTGAAGACGAAGGAGTAGTTGTAGAGGGCGTTGGCAAGCTCGGCCTTGTCGCCGAGCCGGCGCCAGATCTCGACTGCCTCCTCGTACGCCGGCCGCATGGCCTTGATGTCGGCCATCCACCAGCACACGCCGCCGAGCGCCTCCATCAGCCGACCGCGGAGGGCCGGGTCCCGGCGCGACCAGGTCGCGGCTGCCATCGCGTCCAACCGCCGCCGCGCCTCGTACAGGTGGCCGCGCTTCTGCCAGAACCGCCAGACGGCGTACGCCAGCCCGATCGCCGTCGTCGCGTCGCCCGCGGCGGTCGCCCGGTCGAGGACGGCGCGGATGTTGTCGTGCTCGCGATCGAGCTGGTCGAGCAGGCCCCGCTGCTCGGCGCCGGCGAGCTCCGGCGCGATCCGTTGGGCCAGCTCGAGGAACCAGCGCGAGTGCCGCGCGGTGACCTCGCCCGCCTCGCCGCGCGCCAGCAGCATTTCGGCGGCGTAGGCCTTGATCGTGTCGAGCACGGCGAAGCGCGGGTCGCCGCTCGTCTCGACCGTCCGGATCAGGCTCTGGTCGGCGAGCGCGACGAGCCCGTCGACCACGTCGATGGCCAGCTCCGAAGACGGGCCGCAGACGGCCTCCGCCGCGGCGAGGTCGATACCGCCCTCGAACACCGACAGGCGGTCGAGCAGGCGGCGATGACCCTCGTCGAGCAGGTCGTAGCTCCAGGCGATCGCGCCGCGGAGCGTCTGCTGCCGCTCCGGCAGGTCGCGCGCGCCGGTGGAGAGCAGACCCAGCTGGTCCTCGAGGCGCGTCCGCAGCGACTCCGGCGAGAACAGCTTGATCCGTGCAGCCGCGAGCTCGATCGCGAGAGGCATGCCATGCAGGCGTGCGGCGATCGCCGCGACCGCCGGCGCGTTCTCGTTCGTGACCCGGAAGTCGGGCCGGACCGACGTGGCGCGGGCGATGAACAAGCGCACTGATTCGTACGCCGACAGCGACGCGGCGTCGATCGTGCGCGCCTCGGCCGGCAGGCTCGCGAGCTCGAGGCTCGAGAGGTGCGACAGGTCCGGTGGGGTGGGCAGGCCGGGGACCGGGTACTCCTGCTCGCCCGAGACGCGGAGGGGCGCCCGCGACGTCACCAGCGCGGACGCTCCCGGCGCATCTCGCAGCAGTTCGGCGACGCCTGGCCCGGCGCTTACTACCTGCTCGAAGTTGTCCAGCACCAGCAGCACCTGCTTCGAGCCGAGCCACTCCCGCAGCACGACGTCCGCGGGCCTGTTTCCGGACTCGGACAGGCCGATGGCGCTCGCAATCCGCGACGCGACCAGGGCCGGCTCGCGCACGGTCTCGAGCGCGACGAAGAAGACGCCGTCCGGGAATCGCTCCGCCGCGTTCGCGGCGACCTGCAGCGACAGGCGCGTCTTGCCGGTCCCGCCCGGCCCCGTCAGCGTGACGAGGCGATTGGCCTCGAGAAGGGCGCCGGCCTCGGCGAGCTCCCGCTCCCGCCCGACGAACGACGTCAGCTGGGTCGGCAGGTTGTTCGGCCGGGCATCGAGCGAGCGCAGCGGCGGAAAGTCCATGCGCAGGCCGTCGGCCAGGACCTGGCTGAGCGGCTGCGGGTCGCGCAGGTCCTTGAGCCGATGGCTGCCCAGGCCGCGCAGCGTGACGTTGCCGACGAGGCCGGGCGTCATGAGGGCGCGGACCGCCTCGGACACGACCACCTGGCCGCCGTGGGCCGCCGCGGCGATGCGCGCCGCGCGGTTCACGTCGATGCCGACGAGTCCGGCCGCGGAGCTGGCGGCCTCGCCCGCGTGCAGGCCCATGCGAACGTTGACCTCGACGCCCGCCGGCCACGGCTCCGTGGCGAGCGCGCGCTGCGCCTCCACGGCCGCCGCCACCGCTTCCACCGCGCTGTCGAAGACCACGAAGAACGAGTCGCCCTCGGTGCCCTCTTCCCGGCCGCCGTGGGCCGAGAAGGCCGCACGGAGCAGCGCCGCCTTGCCCCCGAGGACGGCCTTGTAACCGTCGCCGCCGAACTTT
>CAYXVP010000070.1:0-4846 GCA_964468305.1 uncultured Anaerolinea sp.
GGGGGCGGGGGTAGCGGGGTCCTTGGGGGCGGTGGGCGTCGATCGTCTGGCGGAGGTGGCCGTTCCGGTGGAGGAGGCCGACGCCGACCAGCGGCAGGGCCATGTCGCTGGCTGCCTTCATGTGGTCGCCGGCGAGCACACCGAGGCCGCCGGAGTAGATGCCCAGCGACTCATGGAGGCCGTATTCCGCGCAGAAGTAGGCGATCGGGCCCTGCAGATCCTTCGCGTGGCGACGGTGGAACCAGTGGTCCGCGCCATTGGCCATGTACCGGTCGAACTCGGCGATGACCTGCTGGGCCTGGACGACGAAGTCCGAGTTGTCGAGGAGCGCCGGCCAGTCGACCATGCTGGTCAGGACGGGGATCGGGCTGTGGATGCGCGACCACACCGCGCCGTTGATTCGGGCGAACAGCGCCCGCACCTCGAGGTGCCAGGACCAGTACAGGTTGTAGGCGAGACGCCGCAATCCTTCGAGCTCGGGCGGGACGCGGACGTGGCTGGGCGCCGCGGATGGGATGCGGACGGTGGGCTCCATTCGGGCGCGAATGATATCGGCGGGCCGGGGCCGGAGTAAACCGGTTTAACGACTGTTCGGGGGCTTCGTATGCTCGAGGCGGGCATACTCCGGCCGATGGGCAAGCGCGTCGCCTTCATTGCCGCCGAGTGCGAGCCCTGGGCCAAGACCGGCGGGCTGGCAGACGTGGGCGATGCGCTGGCGAGGGGGCTCGGCGAAGTCGGCGGGCGGGGCATCGACGGCCCGGTCGACGTGTTCATCCCGAACTACCGCGGCGTACCCGTGCCGGACGACGCCCGCGCCCGCGCCGTGTCGATCCCGGACCCGCGGGCGCGTCGCCGCTCCGTTGCCCTGCGAACGCTCGAGGCCGAGACCCACGGCTATCGGCTGCACCTCGTCGACCACCCGCCGGCGTTCGACCGCGACGGCATCTACGGACCGCCGGGTGAGGGCGACCACCCCGACAACGCGTGGCGCTTCGGGATTTTGTGTCGCGCGGCCCTGGAGCGGCTGCGCCTCGACGAACGGCCGCCCGACGTGATCCACATCCACGACTGGCACGCCGTGCCGGCCCTGCTTCAGCGCGACGCGATCGCCGCGCTCGGGTCGGCGGCCTTCGTGCTGACGATCCACAACCTCGCCTACCACGGCTGGACGCCGGCCCCGGAACTGGCGGACCTGGGGCTGGCACCGGGGTTCCTGCCCGCGGGCGCGGAGGGGCTCGACCTCCTCCGAGCCGGCATCGATCTCGCCGATCTCGTGAACACGGTCAGCCCAGGCTTCGCGGCCGAGGCCCTGACGCCCGAATATGGGATGGGCCTCGACGGGGCCCTCCGGGCGCGCGGCGACCGGTTCATCGGGATCGTCAACGGCCTCGACACGGACCTCTGGAACCCGGCGACGGACGCCGCCCTCCCGGCGCGCTACTCCCGCGAGGATCGCAGCGGTAAGGCCGCCTGCCGGACCGCGCTGCTGGCCGAGCTCGGCCTCGACGCGGCCGACCCGGGTCCGGTCCTCGCGATGATCGGCCGGCTGGACCGCCAGAAGGGCTTCGACCTCCTGGCCGCCGCGGCCCCGCAACTGCTGGAGCGCGGCTTTCGCCTCGCCGTGCTCGGCTCCGGGAGCCACGAGGTGGTCGAGCCGCTCCGCGCCTTCGCGGCGACGCATGCCGGCCGGAAGGGGATTGCCCTGCTCGAGCGGTTCGATCGCGACCTGGCCCGACGGCTGTACGCCGGCGCCGACGGCTTCCTCATGCCGTCCCGATTCGAACCGTGCGGTACCGGCCAGATGATCGGGCTGCGCTATGGCACGCCGCCGATCGTGCGAGCCACCGGCGGGCTGAAAGACACGGTGCTCGACGTCAGCCGTGATCCGAAGCGCGGGACCGGTTTCGCCTTCGAGGGCGAATCGCCCAAGGGGCTCGTCGACGCCTGCGACCGATTCCAGGCGATGTTCCGGGCGGCTGGGCCCCCCTGGTCGGCGCTCCTGGACCGGGGCATGGCCGTCGACTTCGATTGGCGCTCCTCGTCGACGCCTGCCTACGTGGCTGCCTACGAGCGCGCGGCCCGACTGCGCCGAACGAACCCGGCTCGGGCCTGACCCGTGTCGGACGAGGCCGCGGCCCCCCGGGCCGTCGCGCCGGGGCGCTCCCGCCGAGCGCGCTCGGCCCTGTTCGAGATCGTGGAGACGATCGTCCTGACCATCGTCATCTTCTTCGGCATCCAGGCCTTCGTCGCCCAGCCGTACAAGGTCGAGCAGGGATCGATGGCGACCACGCTCCTGCCCGGCCAGTTCGTCCTCGTCGACAAGCTGACGCCCCGTTGGGCGTCGTATGCGCGCGGCGACATCGTCGTCTTCGACCCACCCGCCGGCTGGGCGACGCAGACGAACGGGGTGCCCTTGATCAAGCGCGTCATCGGGTTGCCCGGCGATCGCGTCGAGCTGCGCGACGGCGAGGTTGTCCTCAACGGCGTCGCGCTGGCGGAGCCATACGTGTACCGGGATGCCGACGGACGGCCGCAGGCGACCGAGCCGCTGAGCGACGGGCCGAGCCAATGGGTCGTGCCGGACGGCTCGCTGTTCGTCATGGGCGACCACCGCCAGAACAGCTCCGATTCGCGGACCTTCGGGCCGGTCGAGATCGGCGCCGTCATTGGGCGCGGCTGGCTGCGCTACTGGCCGCTCGATACGTTCGGTGTGCTCGAGCGGCCGACGTACACGGCCGTTCCGGCGCCGTGAGAAAGCGTCAGCCGGAAACGGAGCTGGCCGCCGACTCTGGCTCGTCTCGAGGCGCTGTCAGATCGTGAGAACGACGTTGCCGACCTTGTGCCAACCCTGTACGCGGCGGTGCGCCTCGACCACCTGCTCCATCGAGTACACGCTGTCGATCACCGGTCGATAGGCGCCGGCATCGATCAGCTGGCGCGTGTACTCGACGTCCGCCTGCGTCCGGCTGCCGGCGGCAAAGGCGAGATGCCGACTGCCGAGCCAGCGGCTCGCGAGCCACCAGAAGAGCGTACTGAGCTTGTGCGGCCCGAAGTCGGTCTCGACGTAGATCCCGCCGGGCTTCAGCACCCGCCTGCCCCAGTAGAAGGCGTACTTGCCGACCGCGTCGATCACGACGTCGTAGATCGGGCCGCGCTGCCCCAGGTCCTCGCGGGTGTAGTCGATGACGTCGTCGGCGCCGAGCGAGCGCACGAGCTCGAGGTTCTTCGTGCTCGTGACGCCGGTGACGTGTGCGCCGAGGTGGTTCGCGATCTGCACCGCGGCGGTCCCGAGCGAGCCGGACGCGCCGTACACGACGACCCGGCTGCCCTCGTGGACTCGACCCTTGCGGAGCGTCGCCAGGCCCTGCATCGCGCCATCACAGACGGACGCGGCCTCCTCGAAGGTCAGGCTCGCCGGCTTGCGGGCGATCGAGCCGCCTTCGGACAGGCACACGTACTCGGCGTGCGCGCCCGCGCGCCAGCCGACCATCCCGAAGACCTCATCGCCGACCTTGAACTTCGTGACGCCCGGTCCAATCGCCTCGACGACGCCGGCGAGGTCGACGCCGAGGGTGCGATGCCGCGGCCGGCTCCAGCCGAGCAGGAGGCGCCACAGGATGTTGGCGCGGCGGACATGCGTGTCCGTCTGGCTGACGGTCGAGGCATGGACGCGGATGACAACGTCGTTGTCGCCCGCCGTCGGCTTCTCGACCTCGTCGATCCGGAGCACCTCCGGCGGGCCGTAGCGATCCTGCACGACGGCGCGCATCAGCCGTCCGCGCCAAGCGCACGCAGGATCGCCAGGACCGTCGCCTCGGGGTGGGTTCGCTGCGGCGAGTGCGGCCCGCCGGCGATCGTGATGACGTGGTCGGCGCCGAGCTGGCGCTCGATGGCCTGGACCTTCGAGTCGGGAATGAAGCCGCCGGTCTCGAACTCGCCGCGGATGAGCCAGACCGACGCGCCGGCCGCGCTGGGGTGGCGCAGCGCCGCCATGCCCCCGTCCCAGTCGCCGTTGCCGCGCAGGATCGCCAGGACGAGATCCGGGTCGAACTCGGTGAGCGACCGGGCCTTCGCCATGACGTCACCGTCGGACCAGCCCGGATTCGCGCTGCGCACGGCCACGATCGCCTCGTCCACCGAGTCGTAGGTCCGCTCGGTCGGCTGCTCGGTCAGGGCGACCATCCGGGCGTGGGTGAGGACCGGTGGGTCGAGAAGGATGAGCTTCGCCGGGGTCAGGCCCGCCCCCGGGAGCTCGGCGCTGACCAGCCCACCCCACGAGTGGCCGACGACGGCAAGGTCCGGGCGCGCGAGCCCGGCTGCCCGGGCGAACGCCACCAGCTCGCCGGCGGTGGCGGCGAAGCGTGTGGACCAGGTTGCGGATCGCGGCGCCCGGCCGTGCCCGGGCATGTCCACGGCGATCACGCGCCGCCCCGAGCCAGCCAGGGCCGGCCCGACGCGCCACCAGATGCCGCCGTTCGAGGTGACGCCGTGGACGAGGAGCAGCGGCTCGTCTCGTGGATCGCCCCAGGACGTGAATGGCCACGTCATTCGGCCGACGTGCAGCTCGCCGCGCCCGCCGGCCGGCGGATCCGCCAGCGCGGCGGCGACGGCAGGGGGCAGGTCGGCGGCTGTCGCCGCGAGACGGATCGGGGTCAGCTGCATCGACTGAACTCTACGCGGTGGTGCGTCGGTGCAATCCAAGAAGTACGGGGCGCCGCAGAACATTCTCAGGGATCTGATTCGACGTCCGCCGTGGCAAAGTCCGAGTCGAGGAAAATCCCGCGCGCCACGAAATCCCGAGCGCCACGAAATAGCACACCCGTCGCGAGGCGGGGCCGCAAAGCCA
>CAYXVP010000070.1:4856-9113 GCA_964468305.1 uncultured Anaerolinea sp.
CGTGAGCGAAGCCGGCCGATTTCTTCGGGTTGGCGTCGGCGGCGAACTTCGCCGCCAGCCACGCGACGCCCCGCTCGATCGCCCGGTCGACGTCGGGATCGGAGCCGAGCATCTTGCGGAGCTCCGCGAGGGACGAGACGCCGGAAACGGTGGCGCTCCCGTAGCTCGTGTCCGACGACAGCATGGGGCCCACGTTATTGGGCGGCAGCGCGCCACGAAAGCCCCAGCGGCACGAAATAGCACTCCCGTCGCGAGGCGTGGCCCCAAAGCCACGGGACTCCCTGAGTCAGCCGGGTTGCCGAATGGAGCGAGCCCATGTTCTGGGATGGAACGCGTTGGGTCGACGAACGCCGCCCCGCGCCGCGCCCCCACCTCCGTCCAGGCCGGCTCGTCAACACCCTTGCCACGATCCCGGTGCTCATCCTGGCCCCCGTCCTCCTCATGCCGTACCTGGCCGCCAGCGCGAGCTCGCCGTCCATCCAGGTGTCGGGCATTGCTGTCCCCGGCGCCGTGCTCGCGGTGACCGGCGCGGACTGGCCGAAGAACCTCGCGCTCCAGCTCACGTGGGACGACGCTGCCACGGGCATGCCCAAGGCTCGCACCGGCGCGAGCGGAGATTTCTCGACGAAGATCACCGTCCCGGCAAACGCCCAACCCGCCGCGCACACTTTGACCGCGATGTCGATGAGGAACGGCAAGCTGACCAAGGCGTCGACGCTGCCATCGGCCGCGGTGCTCTTCGCATCGGTCTCGATCACGGTCCTGCCGAGCTCCGCGCCGGCAGACCCGGGAGTCACCCCCGCCCCCACCGCACTCCCGCCCGCCGCGGCGACGCGCGCACCGGACCCGACGGTCGCTCCGCCCGCCCCGACAGCGGGATCGGATCCGACGGCGCCGCCGGCGCCCACGCCCGACCCGTCGGTTCTCCCAGATCCGACGGCGAACCCCACGCCGGACCCCACGCCGGACCCAGGCCCGACGCTGACATTCGACTCGGAGTGCGGCGGGTCCTCCCTGGACGCTCACTGGCGCGCCCTGTACGGGTCGGGCGACCCGGGCTACGGCGTCGACTCGGACTTCATGGGCAACCTGTCCCAGGTTTCCGTGGCGAACGGCTACTGCACGATCACGGCCGAGCGCGCGAACACGCCGAGCGGCCGCGCGTATGCGTCAGCGTGCATCGCGCCGTACGGCACCTTCTCCCAGCAATACGGGACCTTTGAGGCGCGGATTCGCTATCCCAACGGCCAGGGCTCCTGGCCGGCATTCTGGATGTTGCCGGCAGGCCAGAAGGGACCGTACCCGGAGATCGACGTCTTCGAGGCGTACCCCGGCGACGTCAATGTCGGCGGACCGAACATGATCGTGGGGACGGTCCACTACGCTGGCGAGCCCAGCGACTTCAATCAGCGGACGAACATGTGGCAGGCAGTCGACGCGGGCCACAATCTCACCGGTGCGTTCCATACCCACAAGATCGTGTGGACGCCCTCGAGGGTCGACTTCTATCTCGATGGCACCAAGACGTTCAGCGTCACCCAGCACGTCCCGCAGGTCCGGATGTACCCGATCGTGACCCTGGCAATGGGGAACTACGGCTATCGCGTCAACTCGAGCACGCCTGACGTGCTCAAGATGGACATCGACTACGTGCGCGTGTACAGCCAGTAGTCTGCTCACCGGCAATAGGCCGCCCGCCGGGCGGCGAGCGACAGCGCTCGTCGAGGGTCGCGCCCGCGGCGGTCCGATCGGTTGGCGGGCAATCCGGACCGTATGCTCCGAGACGCCGTGCTCGCCCGGGTTGCCCGATACGCCCTCGCGCCGATCCTTTACCTCGCGGCGATCGTGTTCGCGGAGGTCTCTGCGCGGCTAGGCCTGCTGTGGGTAGGGATCGCCGTCGATGGCACTGCGCTCGGCGCGGCGATCAGGAGCTCGAGCGTCGACGACGGCCCGGATCGGGCGTTCGGCCTGGCGATCGCCGTCGTGGCCCTCCAGCGGCTGCTCTCGCTCTCGGCCCTGATCGTTCCGTTGGACGGGGCGGATCGGTACATCGTGGTCGGTGCATTGACGGTCATTGGCCTCGCCCTCGTCGTCGGCCTGGCCGACTTCTCCGCCGACGATCTCGGGCTGGTGATCAACGGCCGAGTCGCCTTTGTCAGCGCCCTCGTGGTGCCACTTGGGCTAATGATGGGGTTCATCTACTACTCCATCGCGGAGCCGTTTCCCCTGGTCACGGACGCACGATTTGCCGCAGTCCTCGGGCCGAGCCTGCTCCTGACCCTGACCAGCGGCCTGCTCGAGGAGGTTTTGTTTCGCGGGTTCGTGCAGCGGGCGGCATCGGCCCGGGTGGGCACCGTCGTCGGTGCGGTGTACACGACGGTCCTCTCTGCGCTCCTCGTCGCGGGTCCGGTGACGCTGCCCGCGACCGCGGCAGTCTTCGTCACGTCGTCGGGTCTGACCGTGCTCAGGTCGGCGACGGGCTCGGTCCTCCCCGGCGCCGCCGCGCATGCCTGCCTGAGCATCGCGCTGCTCCTGATCGCCCCATTCGCGCGGCCGGGCGGAATCTTCGGCTGAGCGGCGCGCTCCCGGGACGACTGAGTTCCCGGGCTCGGGTGATACCCTCGCCGCTGCCCAATGCACGTCCACGGCGCCCGACATGGGTGCCGCCTGCGTGATGGGTGACGTCGAACGGATCGTGCTGGGGGCCGCCTGATCGCTCGCACCACCGCCACGCCCAAACGCGGGGGTTCAGACGCTGACAAGGTCGGCGCGCGGCCGCCAACGCTGTCCATCTGCGTGCCGACCTACGACCGACGCCAGCTGGTCCAGCGCGCCCTCCGCACGATCATCGAATCCGGCGCCGCCGTCGCCGACGCGGTCGAGATCATCGTCTCAGACAACTCCCCCGACGTGTCGGAAGCGGCGTGCCGAGCGGCCCTTGCGGGTTGGCCCGGAAGGTCCGTGTACCTCGGTAACCGGCCCGACATCGGGGCGGTTGCCAACTTCAATCAGTGCATCTCGCGGGCGACCGGGGAATACGTCCTCTTCGTCCACGATGACGACCGCCTGCTCCCGGAGGCCATCCCGGCCATCCTCGAATCGATCCGGGACGCGTCCCACCCCGTCATGCTCTTCGGAATACATATCGTCGACGAGGCGCGCGAGATCGTCCGCCGCCAGGAGTTCTGCAGGGCCGCGATGATCGGCCCCGGGCCCGCCCTGCAGTGCCTGCTGTCGGACAACGGCCTGGCCTGGTTTCCCGGACTCGTCGTCAGCCGGGAGGCATACGCCGCCGCGGGACCATTCGACGACGCGGCCGGGAATACCACCGACCTGGACATGTGGGTCCGTCTCTTCGCCCGTTTCGGCATGCGTTGCGTGCCGAAGGCGATCAGCGTCTACTCAGTCCATGCGGATTCGGCGACGCAGACGACGGCGTTCGACAGCGAGGCGATCGCACGAATCACGACCATCTTTGACCACGCCCGCGCCACCGGCGTGCTGAGCAGGCAGGCCATCGATCGCTGCCAGGCCGATTTTCTGCCGCAGGTCATCCTCGGTACCGCCGCCTTCGACCTCCGGTCTGGCCGGATGCCTCGGGCCCGTCAGGTCCTCGGGCTCTTCGAGCTGCCCTCCGTCCGGGCACTGCGCCCATCGTTCGCGTGGCGTGCGGTTCGAGTCACATTCGTCGTCCTCGTTCGCACACCGTCCGCCGTGGTCCGCCAGCTGATGACGGCGATCGACCGGCTCGACCTGGTCCGACGCGTTCGCGCCTCGACGACACGCGGAGGAAGCACGCTTCCGCTCTGCTGAGCCTGATGAGCGCCGGCTACGAGCTGGATCCCACGTCGATCTCGAGGCGCAGCGAGCGGAAAGGCACGGCGCTCGAGCCCTTGAACAGCAGGACCCGCACCTCCTGCGCGATTCCGGGCGTCGGCAGGCGAAACACGAGCTGGCCCGTCCATTCGCCCCCGCGGGCGACGGTGAGCGGTCCGAGGCTGGCGAGCTGGACGGCGTTCGATTCAACCACAACTCGATATTGCTCACCCGAACCGTCGTCGTGCGAGATCCGGATGGTCACGGCCGTCGGGGCGCCAGTCGCGACCCGGGCGGGGAGCGAATCCACGGTGCCGTCGGGCCCAAGCACGAAGAACTCCGTTGCTGGTGGCGGCGGCGTCGCGATGGTGACGGCCAGAAGTGCGATCAGCACGACGGCGCCGGCCGCGAGACCGGCGACAGCTCCTCGCCGCGATGACT